>DATCJQ010000413.1:0-6807 GCA_036562745.1 Flavihumibacter sp. | reverse complement strand
CTCTGGGGCCGTGAGTATGCGAAAGGCTGGGAAATGAAACTTTAAAACTAACCGAGATGAGAAGAATCTATTTAGTATGCGCAATGGCTTTGTTGATGCTGCAGCACCAAAGCTGCACCGAAGCCAAAAATGGTCAATGGGAAGACCTGTTTAACGGGCGTGACCTTACTGGGTGGAAGCAGTTGAACGGTAAGGCGAAATACGAAGTGAAAGATGGCGCCATAGTAGGAACCACCGTTCCCGAAGAGCCGAATTCCTTTTTGTGTACGGAAAAGGATTATGACGATTTTATCCTCGAACTGGAGTTTCTGGTGGATCCCTCGATGAATTCGGGTATTCAGTTCAGAAGCGAGAGCCGTGAAGATTATCATAACGGTCGGGTGCATGGTTATCAGATGGAAATTGATCCCTCGGCCCGTGCCTGGAGCGGAGGCATCTATGATGAAGCCCGTCGCGCCTGGTTATATCCGCTGGAGCTGAATCCCGCTGCCAAAACAGCGTTTAAAAACAATGAGTGGAACCATTATCGGATCGAGTGTATCGGTAATACGGTTCGCACTTTTGTAAACGGTGTGCCGGCTGCGCACCTGATAGATACCCTGCCCACCAAAGGTTTTATCGCTTTGCAGGTGCATGGTATCGGAAAGGATGATGAGCCCGGCAAGCAGATCAAATGGCGAAATATCCGCATCCAAACAGAGAATCTGCAGCCCAGGGAATCGGAAACAATTTTCGTTGCCAACCTGCAACCCAATACGATTTCAGATGCAGAGAAAGCCAGAGGCGTACGACTGCTCTGGAACGGCGTGGATACCAAAGGCTGGCGTGGGGCGCATAAGGATAAGTTCCCCGAAAAAGGCTGGCAAATTAAGGATGGCGTGCTGAGCGTGCTGAAAAGCGATGGCGGTGAATCGACCAACGGGGGAGATATCGTTACGGAAGATAAATTCAGCGCTTTCGAACTGCAGTTTGAGTTTCGTTATAGCAAAGGAGCCAACAGCGGCGTGAAATATTTTGTAACGGAGAATGAGAAAACCAGCGGATCTGCCATCGGCCTGGAATTCCAGATCCTCGATGATGAAAACCATCCCGATGCCAATCAGGGAGTGGTGGGGAACCGCACGCTGGCATCATTGTATGATCTGATTCCTTCTGTTAAACAGGGACGTCGCGGCCAGGGCGAATGGAACCATGGAATGATTCGCGTTTATCCCGACAACCGAATCGAACATTATCTGAACGGATATAAAGTGGTAGAATATCAGCGTGGTACACCCGTTTATAATGCCCTGGTAGCCCGCAGCAAATACGCCAACTGGAAGGATTTTGGTATGGCTTCCGAGGGCAGGATTCTCCTGCAGGACCATGGCGATGCCGTTGACTTCCGCTCCATTAAAATCAAAGATCTCTAATCGATAAAAAAATAGTTATGGGTGTTTTAAATGAATTTTCACTTGAAGGAAAGGTAGTGGTGGTTACCGGTGCTACCGGTGTGTTGGGTGGCGCTTTTGTAGAAGCCATCGCAGAAGCCGGGGCGGCTGTTGGGATCCTCGGTAGGAATGAGGCGGTTGCCCATGAGCGCGCAGAAAAAATCAAAGCCGCAGGTGGTAAGGCCATCGCATTGATAGCCGACGTGATGAAGGAAGAAGAACTGATTCGGGCCAGAGACCAGGTGCTGGAAGCATTTGGTAAGGTGGACGGACTGGTAAACGGCGCCGGTGGCAATATGCCCATCGGGGTGCTGCAGAATGAAGATGATCTCTTCTCCATGAATCTCGAGGGAATGAAGAAAGTTATGGACATCAACCTATGGGGAACCGTTCTTCCAACGCAGGTATTCGGTCCCACACTGGCAAAAAACCAAACGGCCAGCATTGTGAATATTTCCTCGATGAACTCCAAACAGGCTGTGACCAAGGTGCTGGGCTATAACCTCGGTAAGGCGGCGGTGGATTGTTATAACGAATGGTTCGCCGTAGAACTGGCCAAACGGTATGGCGACCGTATCCGGATGAACGCCCTCACACCGGGATTTTTCCTCACCGAACAGAACCGCAAACTGGTTTGGCAACCGGATGGAACGCTTACCGAACGCGGAAATGCCATCATCACGAATACCCCCTTCAAACGCTTTGGAAAACCGGAAGAACTTACCGGCGCCCTGATCTGGTTGCTGAGCGATGCGTCCAGATTCGTAACCGGATCGCAGGTGGTGATTGATGGAGGTTTCTCCATTTTCAGCGGGGTATAAACAAATGAAACAGTACGCGGTGATTGCATAACAATAATGAATAACCGAAAATGAGTTCGCGCTATTTCAAAAAGTATAGTCTGATCCAGACCATGCGCTGGTTTGGGGAGAATGACCCCGTGTCGCTGCAGGATATTCGCCAGGCAGGTTGCACAGGCGTGGTTACCGCCCTCCATCATATTCCTAACGGTTCTGTGTGGACGAAAGAAGAAATCGGGCGACGCAAGCAGTTGATTGAATCGGCCGGACTTAGCTGGGATGTGGTGGAAAGTGTACCGGTGCATGAGCAGATCAAAACCCGCACCGGGGATTTTGAAACCTATATCAAAAATTATCAGGAATCAGTCCGCAACCTCGGTGCTGCGGGTATAAGAATTGTGACTTACAATTTTATGCCGGTGCTCGACTGGACCCGCACCGATCTGGAATATGTGGTGGAAGATGGCAGTAAGGCGCTTCGGTTCGAAAAAGCTGCCCTCGTTGCCTTTGATCTGTTTATGTTGAAACGTCCGGGTGCTGAAAAGGACTATACCGAAGCGGAAATCGCCCGCGGTAGGGAAAGGTTCCAGCAGATGGATGATACTGCCAAACAAAAATTGCAGCGGACTATCATCGCCGGACTGCCGGGCAGTGAGGAGTCTTTCACGCTGGATCAATTCAGCCAGGCCATGGCGCCTTATAAGAATCTGAGTCGCGAAGACCTTCAGCAAAACCTTATTCTTTTCCTGGAGGCCGTTTGTCCGGTTGCGGAAGAGGCCGGCGTGCAACTGGTGGTTCATCCAGATGATCCACCCTATGCCATCTTCGGACTTCCCCGGGTGGTGAGTACAGCGGCTGATCTGCGTAAACTGTTTTCGGTTGTGCCTTCCCGTTCGAACGGACTCTGTTTCTGTACCGGTTCCTTTGGCGTTCGTGCCGACAATGATATGGTTGCCATGTTCAGGGAATTTGGCAGTCGCGTTGGTTTTCTGCACCTGCGCAATACCCGGCGCAATGAGTTGGGTGATTTCCATGAGGACAACCATCTCGATGGGGATACCGACATGGCGGCGCTGATGCAGGAAATTGTAAAGCTGCAACAAGAAGAAAAGCGGTCCATTCCCATGCGACCGGATCACGGTCATCAGATGCTCGATGATCTGGGCAAGAAAACCAATCCGGGTTACTCTGGTATTGGTCGCCTCAGAGGTCTGGCCGAACTGCGCGGGCTCGAACTGGGGGTGCAATCCATTTATAAAAACTGAGTGAAAAATATGTCAACCATGCAATGGCCGGGAGAGTCGTTCATTTTGCAGAACGAATCCGCCCGTCGGCTTTATTTCGATTTTGCCAAAGATCTTCCCATTGTGGATTATCACTGTCATTTGCCGCCTCAGCAGATTGCAGAGAATAAGCAGTTTGAAAATCTCACCGAGATCTGGTTAAAGGGCGATCACTACAAGTGGCGGGCGCTGCGCGCATTGGGCGTACCCGAAGAAAAAATCACAGGTTCGGCTTCGGATGAGGAGAAATTTCATGCCTGGGCCGCGATTGTTCCCAAAACCGTCCGCAATCCGCTGTTCCACTGGACTGTGATGGAGCTGGCGAATCCATTCGGTGTGCAGGAGTTGCTCAATGAAAAATCTGCTGCAAGCATTTACGCGCACTGCAACGAGCTCTTACAAACGGATGCATTTCGGACACAATCACTGATCAATGCCCGTCGGGTAGTGATGGTCGGTACCACCGACGACCCTTGTGATGACCTTGCATGGCATCAGGCTTATGCCCGGCAGTCCAGTCAGGTGGGCAGATCGGATGCAACTGCTTTCAGGATGTTGCCGAGTTTTCGTCCGGATCCCGTGCTGAATGTAACGAATCAAACAGCCTTTCTTTCCTATGTCGAACGGCTCGAAGCGGCATCAGGAATCGGTATTCACGAACTCGATGACTTGCTGCAGGCGCTCGATAACCGCATTGAATTTTTCCATGCCAACGGATGCCGGGTGTCAGATCACGGACTGGTGCAAATGCCCGATATCGGCCAGTTGCGCGACCGCAAACAACTGGAACAGGAATTCCGATTGTTCCTCAGCACACGCGACTATCGCTTATCCTCACCCGAAGCACTGTCAGCCGCCATACTCCTTCATTTATGCCGCCGTTACGCCGATTACGGATGGGTACAACAATTCCATCTCGGGGCGATCAGGAACCTCAATAGCCGCTTGCTCGCCCGGCTCGGGGCCGATGCGGGTGTTGATTCCATCGGCGATGATCAGCAGGCCATCCGCCTTGCCCGCTTTCTCGATGCACTGGATCAGACCAACCAACTGGCCAAAACCATTCTGTATAACCTGAATCCCGCGCTCAACGAAGCCTTTGCAGCCATGGCCGGCACCTTCAACGACGGAACCGTGGCGGGGAAAATCCAGTTCGGCTCGGGCTGGTGGTTCCTCGACCAGCAGGATGGCATGGAAAAACAAATGAACGCACTCTCGAATATGGGTATTCTAGCCAGTTTTATCGGAATGACCACCGACAGCCGCAGTTTTCTTTCCTATTCGCGACACGATTATTTTCGTCGCATACTCTGCAACCTGATCGGCACCGATATCGAAAAAGGCCTGCTACCGAACGACTTAAGCTGGATGGGCGGCATCGTTTCCGATATCTGCTTTAACAATGCCAAACGCTATTTTGGGGTGGACTAAATTTTTTTTGAAACCGGATAGGGGGGAAGTCAAAGTCCGTTGTCGTAGTTCAAAATAAGCTGAATTATGACAATCAAGAAGATTATTGCAGCTGCGTTTATGCTGCTGCTGACCAGTGCAGGTGTTATGGCCCAGGAGAATCAAACAATTTTCGGATCAAAAGGAAAAGGACGTTCCGGCGGTTACGCAGCGATCTCAAATAAATTCACCCGGATTAATGGCGATTTTGCTAATATCAACGAAGTATATGGTGGATGGTTTGTAAATCGATCCTTCCTGATCGGGGCGGCGCTCTCTGCCAGCACCAATCGCATGCGCGTACCCGTGGAAAACCGTCTCTGGGACGGCGAACGTATGACCTATCAATACGGCCAGGCGGGACTCATGACCGAATACGTGATCGCGTCCACCAGAAAAGTGCACGCCACAGTGAACCTGATCACCGGAACCGGGTTCATGTTGCAATACGATCGCCGCGGGCACGATGACTGGGATGACTACGACGATCACAATCCCAGTTTCTTCTTTGTGATGGAACCCGGCGCGCAGATCGAACTCAACCTCACCAACTGGATGCGTTTCAGTCCCGGTGTTTCCTATCGACGCGCATTTAACTCGAAAAGCAAGGGACTGACCGATAACGATATAAGCGGCCTGGCAGCGAATATCACTTTCAAGTTTGGAAGGTTCTAGTCTCGTCCGATAACCGGGCGGGGAAGGACATAAACCGGATTTTTGTTGTACTTTTTCGGTCTGGCCAAAAAACTGTTTATGCGCTTAAACCGAATCTTTCCCCGCCTGGTTATTGTTTTTACCACAGCATGCATATTATCGGGATTCCCATCCATCGCACAGGGCACCCGCCTTTTAAGGCAGCCCACCGTGAGTGCGAACCAGATTGCCTTCATTTATGGAGCCGATCTGTGGGTGAGTGATCTCAACGGACAAAACCTGCTCCGACTTACGAGCACACCCGCCGTGGAATCGGATCCGCATTTTTCGCCCGACGGCAAATGGATCGCGTTCTCTTCCAACCGCTCGGGCAATCGCGCGGTGTATGTGGTGCCCTCTACCGGCGGAGAAGCTATCCGCTTAACATGGTATCCCTCCGGCGATATAGTAAGGGGATGGACACCCGACGGGAAGCAGATCCTCTACGCCTCCGACCGTGAATCGGCGCCGACAGCTTTCAGCCGGCTCTGGACGGTTCCTCTGGAAGGCGGTCCCTCCAAACTGGTTACCAAACAATGGGGACATGATGCGCGCTATTCTCCCGACGGCAAGCAGCTCATCGTCGACCGAATGGATCGCTGGGATGTGGAATGGAGGGCTTATCGCGGCGGACAGAATACACCGCTCGTGATTCTGAATCTGGCGGACTTCAGCGAAACCCTGCTGCCCAACGAGCATCGTAGTACGGATATCCGACCGGTTTGGCTGGGCGATAAAATTTATTTTATCAGCGATCGCAATGGCGGAGTGGCCAATATCTGGGCCTATGGTCCGAAAGATAAATCCCTGCAGCAAATCACGCGTTTCAAAGGCAGTGATGTGAAATGGCTGTCCGGATATGCGAATCAACTCGTGTATGAGCGCGATGGATATCTCCATCAATTGGATCTTTCCAATAATAATTCCAAACAACTGGCCATACATGTGATCGGTGATTTTCCCTGGGCCGAAACCCGCTGGGAAGATGTGAGCAAACGTATCAGCTCCGTGGCTGTTTCTCCCACCGGCAAACGCGCTATCGTGGAAGCGCGGGGCGATGTCTTCACGCTGCCTGTGGAGAAGGGCGATGTCCGCAACATCACGCAAAGTTCCGATGCTGCCGATCGGGCGCCGATCTGGTCGCCACAGGGT
>DATCJQ010000374.1:0-5129 GCA_036562745.1 Flavihumibacter sp. | reverse complement strand
GTGGAATGCCGGTTACTGGTATTCGAAAGCGGGGGAGAAAATGCCTTCGGTAAGTCTGAAGGAAGAGTGGCTGCAGCTCGTGAAAAGATTTCTGGTATGAGCCGGCCAGCCCATCCGATATACAACTGGCAGTTTGCGCTGGTATGTATGAGCTCCCTTTTCTTCTCTGCAAGCTTCAATATGCTGTTGCCTGAACTGCCTGCCTATCTTTCGGGGCTGGGTGGCGCAGAGTATAAGGGACTGATCATCGCATTGTTCACACTCACAGCTGGCATATCGCGCCCTTTTAGCGGGAAACTAACGGATACGGTTGGGCGAATTCCCGTTATGGCGGTCGGTTCCCTGGTTTGTTTTATCTGCGGATTTTTATATCCCGTACTTACTTCGGTGGCAGGATTTCTGCTGCTGCGACTGATTCACGGGTTTTCCACGGGCTTCAAGCCCACGGCCACGGCAGCCTATGTGGCAGACCTGGTTCCGTCCAGCCGCTGGGGCGAGGCCATGGGAATCCACGGTATCTGTTTTAGCACCGGTATGGCAGTGGGACCGGCCATCGGCAGCGCCATTGTTCAGTATTATTCCATCAATGTATTGTTCTATGCCAGTTCCTTACTTGCCCTGCTGTCGGTGGTGATTCTTTATAACATGAAGGAAACCCTGCCGGTGAAACAGCGGCTGCAATGGAAACACCTCAAAGTGCGCAGGGATGAAATCATTGAATGGCAGGTTTTCCCGGCTGCACTCGTTACGCTTTTGTCTTATCTCTCCTACGGAACCATCCTTACCCTGGTGCCCGACTGGGGCGATTTTATCGGTATGAGGAACAAAGGCGTGTTTTTCATGGTCTTCACCCTGGCATCACTGCTTGTACGCTTTGTGGCGGGTCGACTATCGGATAGGCGTGGCCGTGAGACCGTTATCCGCGGCGGACTGATCATGCTGGTATTGTCTTTGGTGTGTATGGCCTGGTGGCAGACCACCACCGGATTGCTCTTCGGGGCGGTATTGTATGGAGTGGCTACCGGCATTCTTTCGCCGGCCGTTAATGCCTGGACCGTGGATATGAGTCACCCTGAAAGAAGAGGCAAAGCCATGGCAACCATGTATATTGCACTGGAAGCAGGAATCGGACTGGGGGCACTCGCGGCCGGAACCATTTATCAGGATCATATCCAACGGATACCGCAACTCATGTACGGTGCAGCAGCCCTCACCGCAATCGCCATTTTTTACATGTATCGGAGAAGAAAACATGCATAAACCGATATTGGAAATAAAAGAGGGGGCAGCCCGGGTGGGCTCGGTGCAGGCCCTGCATCCCATAAGTTTTTCGCTGAGCCAGGGATTTCGTTTGGGAATCGCCGGCGAAACCGGTTCGGGCAAATCCACCCTGCTGAAGGCATTGGCCGGATTGCAGAATCTTTCCCAGGGCTCGGTCTGGTGGAAAGGCACACGCGTGGAAGAACCCTGGGAAAAGCTGGTGCCTGGACATCCTTCGATCGCTTATCTCTCGCAGCATTTTGAACTCCGCAATAATTATCGCGTCGGGGAGATTTTATCTTATGCGGAAAAAATCTCCGAAGTGGCCGCTGCCGAAATTTACCGGATCTGTCAGGTCGATCACCTGCTTCAGCGCAAAACAGATCAGTTATCCGGTGGCGAGCGGCAGCGTATTGCAATGGCACGTCTGCTAGTTGGAGCACCCACCGTTTTTTTGCTGGACGAACCTTTTTCCAACCTGGATAACCTGCATAAACAGACGATGAAACAGGTGCTGAAAGATCTGGGAGAATCCCGGTCCATCACCTGGGTGCTGGTGTCACATGATCCCGCAGACCTGTTGTCCTGGGCCGATGAAATGCTGATACTGAAGGACGGCCGAAAGGTGCAGCAGGGGCCGCCAATGGAAATCTATAATCGCCCTGTAGATGAATATACCGCCGGTCTGCTTGGTCACTACACCGTACTTAGCGCCGCGGCCTGGAAAAATCTGAGCGGCCAGGACCGGGAGCAAGGAATAATAGTACGACCATCTGCATTTGAACTGGAAGGCTCAGTTAATACCGGACGAGGAATCAAAGCCCTGGTGGAATCCTCTGAGTTCATGGGTTATGGCTTCCTGCTTACGCTTCGGTTGATCACGGGCGATCAGATCAAAATACTGCATCATAGTTTGATAGAACCCGGGCAGGAAGTTGCGGTTCGGCTTAGATAATTTATATTTAAGCTTTAATAAAGAAAGCAACTGACTGCCATATGCATCCAGCGACGAAAGGCTCTCAATCCATCGAAACGGCTCTGCCCAAAACCCGGCTTCAATATTTGTTCAGTATCCCCGTAATTGTTGCTGCCCTGGGGTATTTTGTTGATATCTATGATCTGCTGCTTTTTGGAATAGTCCGCATTCCCAGTTTACGAAGTATGGGCCTGGATGATGCGGCGCTATCGAGCGTTGGCGCATCCATCCTGAACTGGCAGATGACCGGTCTGCTGCTCGGTGGTATAATCTGGGGGGTGCTGGGCGATAAAAAAGGAAGACTTTCGGTATTGTTCGGCTCCATCCTCACGTATTCGGTGGCCAATGTTGCCTGCGGATTGGTGGATGATCCCGATACCTATAAATGGCTGCGATTTATTGCGGGAATCGGCCTGGCCGGTGAGCTGGGCGCCGGTATCACGCTCGTGGCCGAAGTATTGCCCAAACAGTTGCGGGCTTTGGGAACCTCGCTGGTGGCGGGAATCGGATTGCTGGGGGCCGTCGCTGCTTATTTTACCGTAGAACTGTTCGACTGGCGAACCGCCTATTTCGTGGGCGGTGGCATGGGCATCGCCCTGCTGCTCTTACGGATAGGAGTATTCGAATCGGGCATGTTTGCCGCCGTGAAAGAACAGAAACATGTTCAGAAAGGAAATTTCTTCGCGCTCTTTACCAATCGCGACCGGCTGATAAGATATCTGAAATGTATCGGGATGGGATTGCCCACCTGGTTTGTAATCGGCATCCTCGCCACCTTCAGCAATGAATTCGGAAAGGCATTGGGAATTGAAGAGCCGATTCAGCCGGGATTTTCCATCATGTGGTGTTATGTTGGACTTTCGTTGGGTGATCTCTCCAGCGGATTTATCAGCCATGCACTTGAATCGAGAAGGAAAGCGGTAATGCTGATGATGACCTTCACCCTCGTGTTTAGCGCCATTTACCTGTTTGCCGGAATAAAATCGCCGGCAATGCTCTATGCCGTGAGTCTGTTTATGGGACTCAGCATCGGTTACTGGGCCATGTTCGTAACCATAGGGGCCGAACAGTTTGGAACCAATCTGCGGGCCACGGCAGCCACCACTATACCGAACATGGTGCGGGGAACCGTGGTGGGTATGACCACACTCTACGCATTTTTCAAGGAGAATCTGACCGTGATACAATCGGGTGCGCTGGTGGGACTGATATGTCTTGCCATCGGCCTCTATTCAGCTTACAGTATATCCGAGACCCATGGCCGGGATCTTGACTTTTTGGAGGAATGATTATGCAGCCGGTTACCATCAAAACCATTGCGGAAAAACTGGGACTTTCCATTGCTACTGTTTCCCGGGCACTGAAAGACAGTCACGAAATTTCGGCGCCTACACGTGAGCGGGTGAAACAGGCTGCACTGGAACTGGGTTATCAGCCCAATGTAAATGCCAGCGGACTGCGGGCGGGATCCAGCAAAACCATTGCCGTGATGGTGCCGGAAGTGGAGAATCATTTTTTCTCGCAGGTTATCAGCGGTATTGAATCGGTGGCCCGGGCCAATGATTTTCATGTTTTGATTTATCTCACCCATGAGGATCCCGTTAAGGAAGAAGAATTTGTGCAACTGCTCCGGAACGGCCGGGCAGATGGACTGCTGATATCCGTGACTCATAACCCCAATGGATATGCGTATTTGAACCGGCTGCGCGAAACTGGCTTCCCCCTTGTTTTGTTCGATCGGCTGGTGGAGGAAGTAGATGTGCCAGTTGTGGCCACCAATAATGAATCGGCCAGTTATGAAGCCTGTAATCTGCTGTTTCAGCGCGGTGCTGCCAGGCCGGCATTTCTGGGGCTTGATCCCAATCTCTATATAACCAAGACCCGCCTCTCCGGATACCTCCGTGCATTGAAGGAAAATCGTCCGGAAATGGAGCCACTGATATTTACCGGTAGCGGGCAACCGGAAAAGGATCGCGAAGCCCTGCAGGGTTTTCTGGAGCAATACCGTCCCGATGCCCTCTTCGGTGCCGCCGAATCGATGGCCCTGCTCCTGTATGAGGTATGCCGTCGCAAAGGATATCGCATTCCGGAAGATTACCAGTTGATCAGCTTCACCAATCTTGGTGCCGTCACCTTCCTGAACCCCTCACTCACATCCATTGTGCAACCGGCTTTTGAAATCGGAAGGTCGGCTGCGGAACTGCTGTTTAAGGTGATCAAAAAGAAGAGGATTTACGCGGCCGAACAGAAACAGATCCTTCCCTCTGCGATCCGGATGGCTGAATCGCTCAAAGCTTAGTACACTCGCATCGAAGTCTCTCGTAAACGTTTGCATAGTTAAACTTGCCGGTTATAAAGGGAAAGCGCAACTTTAATACAAAACTCGATATGCTTGACCGGAGACGTTTCTTACAACAATCGGCCCTGGCCGGCGCCGGCTTCTTATTTGCACCTTATATACTCAGGGCAGGTGCCTCTCCATCGTCTAAAATTGTGATGGGCGTGGTGGGTACCAACAGCCGTGGTTTCTATCTGGCCAAACTATTCGCGCAGCTGTCGGGAGTGGAAGTGGGATATATCTGCGATGTGGATGAACAGGTTCTGAACAAAACCCTCGCGGAAATTGAAAAGCAAACAGGCAAACGTCCGAAAGGATTTAAGGATGTGCGGAAAATGCTGGAGCAGAAAGATCTGGATGCCATCGCGATTGCTGCACCCGATCACTGGCACGCACCCGCCACCCTGATGGCACTGCAGGCCGGAAAACATGTGTACGTAGAGAAGCCCTGCTCGCATAATCCTGCAGAGGGAGAAATACTCGTGGCCGCTGCAGAAAAATACCAGCGACTGGTACAGATGGGTAACCAGCGCCGTTCCTTCCCCAAGGTAATCC
>DATCJQ010000355.1:0-5947 GCA_036562745.1 Flavihumibacter sp. | reverse complement strand
ACCTCTTTCTGTCGAAAGTATCAGCGAAGTGGTACCGAGCGTGGGCGATTTATACAGGGAGATGGTCTGGTTACCCAACTGAAAGCGGCGGATCGGCGTACCGGAACGCGCGGGCTTGTCGGTCGATTTTTCAAACACCGACATCATGGCCTGGTACAACTGTTCCACTGTATTATCCTTACTGCTGAATTTGATGCTGAAATAGTTTTTCAGCTCGGGACGCATATCCCATAACAGCAGCATGAAGGTGGAATCTCCAGCATTGGGAATAAATTCCAGGCTGGCTTTTGCAGGTCCCACGTATTTCACCTGTCCGTATATCTGCCAGTCGGGTCCCCGGGTTTCAATTTCGGATATCTGTGCCCGTGAGGTCAGGGGCATCATCGCGATAGCGATTAATATCAAAGAGATTTTGACCGGCAGGAACACCCAGGGAGAGAAGATTGTTTGCTGTTCCCAGTGCGGAGGCAATTGGCGAGAGGAAATCTGCATGAAACAAATGTTGACTTCCCTTTAAGATAGCCAATTTTGCAGGGTTTCCAGCTCTGTGTGGCACAAATACCCAAATAAGGGGATGGGCTCCCGAAATCGCTAATGATACTCTGCCGTTGCCGGAGAAAGCACTGAACGTACATTCACTTTACCTGCCGGCTTATCACCCTCGAATACCTGTGCGCGAATGGTGGCGGGCAGGGTTACGGGGAAAGGTCCCTCATACAAGGGAGAATTCTTGCCGGGCTCGCTCCCATCCACCGTGTAACGGATTTCGGGCTTATAGGAATTCGTACGCAGGGTAACGGTGGCCACATTGGCCAATGTATCGATTTCGGTCTGGAACCACACATTTTTAGCACTCCGCGAATAATTGATACCGGCTTCATCATAGCGTTTGTACTGTGTTTCCATGCGCCTGGTGAAATCTTCCCAATTCTTGCGGGCAAGGGGCGTCCAGGCTATTTCAGCCAAAGCTGCCAGTCGCGGAAAAGCCATGTACTCCGCCTTCTCGGGCGAATGAATATACTCCGACCAGATATTGGCCTGCACGCCTTTGATATGTTTGCGTTCTTCCTTATCCAGCTCAGCCGGCACGGGATCGTATCCATACACTTTCTCCAGCGTAATCAGTCCGCCGATTGCATGCGGCTCAAGATGGGGTTCGCCCTGGTAATAATCGAAATACATGAATTCGTTGGGAGCCATCACCACATCGTGTTTCTGGCGTGCTGCTTCGATGCCGCCCTTGGTACCCCGCCACGACATCACGGTTGCATTGGGTGCCAGTCCGCCTTCAAGAATCTCATCCCATCCGATAATGCTGCGCTCCTTGGTTTGCAAAAACTGCTCGATACGTTTGATAAAATAAGACTGCAGTTCGTGTTCGTCTTTCAATCCTTCTTCCTGAATCCGGGCCTGGCAATGCTCACATTCTTTCCAGCGTTTTTTCGGCGCTTCATCCCCGCCTATATGGATGATTTTACCGGGAAACAGCTCCACCACTTCACTCAGAATATCTTCGAGGAAACTGAAGGTCTCGGCCTTGCCGGCGCAGAAAATATCGTCCTGGATATCCCAGATCACGGGCATCTTAAAGGGACCGCCGGTGCAGGATAACTCGGGATAAGCCACCAGCACGGCCAGCGAATGACCGGGCATTTCCACTTCGGGCACCACGGTAATAAAGCGATCGGCTGCATACTGCACAATTTCGCGAATCTGATCCTGCGTATAAAAGCCTCCATGCGGATTCGGATCGATCTGGTGCTCTGCACGTCCGTATTGAGTGCCAGCACGCCAGGAACTGATTTCGTTCAAACGCGGGTATTTCTTGCTTTCAATCCGCCATCCATGATCCTCGGTCAGATGCCAGTGAAACACGTTCAGCTTGTGCATGGCCATATAATCGAGCCATTTCTTGATGAAATCCACCGAGTAAAAATACCGTCCGCAATCGAGCATGGATCCGCGCCATTCGAAGCGGGGCTTATCCACGATCTGCACCAGGGGCAGCCGAACCAGCGTGATTTTCTTTTGAACATCCACCGAAATCAGCTGCTTGAGCGACTGAATACCATAAAACAATCCGGCATGGGTCTTCGCTTTGATGAGCACATGCGGCTTTTCGATATTCAAAATATATCCCTCCTTCCCCAGCGAATCGGGCACCTGTCCCAATTGCAGGTAAATCATATTATAGAGCGGCTGAATAGAGGGAGTTACTGTTAAGGGAAATCCGGCTTTTTGCTTGATAAACTCCGCCAGTTCTTCGGCCATCTGAATAACCAGACTATCCTTTCCCCCATATCCTACCCGGGTGGTTTCGTTGATCAGGTATTGCCCGGGACTTGTCTTCATAGAACTGGGCTGCGGAATAAGGGCCGCCACCGGATCGGGCAGATTCGGTAACTGTGCGCGAACTTGTTGCAGGGTCGTAGTCAGCAATAATACCAGTGCGATTGATATTTCCTTAACCATGATGCATTGAATTGTGCCGCCGAATTTAATAATAATTGCATAACCCTGACCGGTAGTCCACCGCTGCAGCACTGTTCAGAATGGCATTGCCAGGAAACAGTATAATACTTTTTATAATATGTTCATTTTGGTAGATTAGTAGAGAGATTTTTCCACCAAAACATTTACTATGAAATCGCTATCACCATGTCGCAACTTCGGGGGATTAGGGGTTGCGATGCTCTTGTTTGCCATCATCAGTGTGGTTGCCTGTTCGAAAGGAAAAGAAGGTCCGGTTGGTCCGCAGGGTCCGCAAGGTCCACAGGGCCCCATTGGTACCGCCAACGTGATCTATTCCGATTGGTTCAAGCCGAACACCTACACCGCCACCACTGCCTTCGGCACCCGGTATCTGTCCTATGAGCAGAATGCGCCAGCCATAACCGAGGATATCCTCAACACTGGCACCGTGATCGTGTTTGGCAAGCTGCATGGATACAATGAGAATATCTGGCCGCGTCAACAAATCAGTGCCATGCCGATCACAATCATGTTTATGCAGGCAAATGTGATGAATATAGATAACTGGACAGCCCTGGTAACGGTCGGCAAGATCACCATCCGCTTAGTCAATTCTACCAATACCTATATCACCATTAACAACTCGCATGAATTCCGTTATGTAATTATTCCGGGTGGACAGGGATTGGGTGTGGTAGATCCCAGGCTGGAGATGATTCAGGACCAAATCAAAAATGGAATACAGGTTGACTACCGGGAACTGGCTGAACTGGCAAATATACCCGATTAGCAGCCGTCTACTAATGGCCAACCACTAATTTTACCACTTTTACGGTATAACAAAATTCATTAATACGTTTAGATTTTGGGTAGTTTAGCCGACGAATTTTCCACTAAAAAACCTTCGTCATGAAACTACTATCCCAGCTCCAAAACCCGCACTGTTCCGGGTTTTGTTCATTCTGCCCGTTATTGTCGGCATTACCGCCTGTTCCAAAGGAAAAGATGGTCCGCAGGGCCCACAGGGTCCGCAAGGCGCTCAGGGACCGCAGGGACCACAGGGACCCATCGGAGCAGCCAATGTAACTTATTCAGCCTGGTTCCGGCCAACCAATTATACGACTGCGATGATCTTTGGCATACGCAATTTCACTCACGATGAGGCAGCCCCTGCCATCACTCAGGAAATACTGGACAAAGGCGTGGTGATCACGTTCGGTAAACTGCTTGGATACAATGCGTCTATATGGCCTGCCAACCAGGTTGCCACTTTGCCAATAACAATTACCTATATCCAGGGGGCTACCCAGGAGGATACCTGGTCTGCCCGTGCAAGTGTCGGGACCCTCCAAATCCGGTTCACCAATTCCGCCAATATCTACACTTCTATCGCCACGGCTCATGAGTTTCGGTATGTGATCATTCCGGGTGGACAGGGATTGGGCAGCATGGATCCCCGTTTAATAATGATCAGGGAACAGATTACGAATGGACAGGCGGTGGACTATCGCACGCTTTGTGATCTGATCAACATTCCCGAATAATTATTTACCTTCTGTCTCGAAAACTTTTTCCCTCATCAATAAACAGCCATGAGGTTACTTATCCTATTGTGTATCCTGCCCGTTATAACATGGGGACAAACATCACTGCAAAATCAGGTTCAGATCGCCATTGACGTGGAAAGCGCGGAAGCAATATGCCGGCTTCTCGACCAGGAGAAAGCCGATACGGTACAGATCGGCCAGGTTGCCGCACTATATGGCAATCAGCTGCTGATTCAAAAAGTGAAAGGGTACAGCGGATCCGGCGAGGATGTGTTTAGAAATACCTTAAAGGAGATAATCGAAACCGGAACTGTCAAAGGCCGGGACGATTACAACTGGAAACTGGTGAAATCGAAGTTACCGGAGATAAAACAGCTGCTGGCCTATATTAGCAGTGACAAGGATAAATTCCTGCAGGAAGTTACTGCGCTGATCCAACCATATACGCCACCGGGATTACAGGCCGAAGCGAAAGCCTGCTTCCTGGCGGGCGGAGGATCACTCGGTTTCACTATCGGTGATGATCCGACTTTTAATGTGGCACTGCAAAAAATCGGCAATGATCTGGAGGGATTGAAATACCTCGTGGCCCATGAACTCTATCATACATTGCAGGATGTTGGTCAGCGTTCGCGGAGATATCAAAGCCGGGAAAAGGAATTCAGCTACCAGCAGAAGGCAGCTTATTATATCTGTTATAATCTCTGGGCAGAAGGGATTGCCACCTTGGTGGGTGATATGTCGGTACTCAGGGATCCCAAAGGTTTCTCCAAGGAACAAGCCGACCAGTTTCGTAAGAATCGCGAGCGCCGGTATCAGAATTTCCAGCTCCTGGAAGCGCTTTTATATCGTCAGTACAACGACTCCACCATGGATTTTAGTGAAACCTACAATATTGCATTCACCACTGCCTTTGATGAAACCAGTTATTTTGCAGGCTATGAAATGGCGAAAAAAATCGCAGCACATCGGGGCGATCAGGCCATTGCAGCACTGTTGCTGAAGGATCCGATTCGTTTTATTTCCGATTATATCGATTTGTACAAATCGCGCCCCGACGACAATACCTTTATCCGCTTCAGTCCATCCATTGAATCTATTGTTGATAAGTTGCTACTATTGGAAAACAAACTTTGAATGGCTGCTTTTATCAAGTTTCAGCCGATAATCCAAATCTTCGGTTATAGATGAGGGTTGCGAATATATTCGTATCCAAACCTTAACTATGAAATCGATCACCTGTTTATCGGCTCTATGCCTGATGCTGGCTGCCGCTTGTGGAAAATCCAGTGATGACCAACCCTCTCCCAACCCCGATCCCACTCCGGGGCCCGGCGCCAACAACAACATCACCATTCAATCCGTGCATCCGGCAAGCATAAAGGCCGGCAGTTTCCAAATCAAGGGCAGTGGCTTTCATGAAAACGCCGGAAGCAACCTGGTATTGATCGGCAATGTCGAGACCACTCCGGTATCAGGCAATGCTTCGGAACTTACGGTGGAAATCCCTGAGGATCTCGAGCCGGGAATTCATGATCTGCGCGTTTCCAACGGATTGCATACTGCGGAAAAGAAAGAGGCCCTGGATTATAATCCCTACAGGGTTTGGGAACTGGCAGTTTCCATGCCCCTGCTGAACCCGATGGGCATTTGCGGCGGTCCCGATGGTTCCCTCTTTGTTGCCGATGGCAATAAAATCCTGAAACTATTGCCCGACGGCACGGCCACCATTTTCTGCGGCGACGCGCAACACGGATTCCAAAATGGCGCGGCACGTGAAAGCAGGTTTTATTTCCCGGGCGGACTGGTGATGGATAGCCAGGAAAACCTGTACGTGGCGGATCAGTATAACGATGTAATCAGAAAAATCACCAAAGACGGCGTATCGAGCACCCTGGCCGGAACCGGCGCCTTTGGATTGGATGACG
>DATCJQ010000338.1:0-7939 GCA_036562745.1 Flavihumibacter sp. | reverse complement strand
AATGCGCGAAACCGGTCCTGCACGGTGGTTTCCTTATTCATCATCTCCACAGCTACCTGCTGCTGTTTGGCCAAATCTTCCTGCGCCATGGCTTCAAAGATTTCCTCCTTGGTTTTGAAGTAATAATAGAGGGCGCTTTTCGACTTGCCGATTTTCCGGGCAATATCCTCCATGGTCGTTTTCTTGTACCCGTAATGAATAAAGAGTTCGCGGGCACCAGCCAGGATATCCTGCCGGATGGGGTCCATATTTACCGCCTCATGTTGACTCTCTGACATTTTTGGTCGATTTGGTATACTATCAAATGTACATTTTTTGATTGGCCATTTACCAACAATAGTCAGGGGTAAACTTCATAACATCGGATAGTTTCCAATGTTTCGGCAGTTTTTACCTGATTTTCAACCTATTATTAAATTTATCGAATTTTTCGGCGATATATTGGCGCCTTCCCCTTCCCCCATTTTACAAATCCTTAACAATGATTTTTCGACCAAATCGTTCATTTAGTCGAATTAGTTCTAAATTTGACCCCTCAACCAAAAAAGTCGAAAATTCATGGAACAAACGATTCTGAATTCGGTACACCAGCTGTTTACCTCCCAAAGTATCAGCCGGTACACCATGGATGAGTTATCGGCGCAGATGGGCATATCCAAAAAGACCCTGTACCGGTTTTATCCCAGCCGCCAGGATCTGGTAGACCAGGTTTGCAAACGCGTGGCAGATGAATACGAAGCTTCCATGGAGCAGTGGGACCGCGCCGACCTCAGCAATCTTCACAAGCTGATCGGACTCATCTCAAACGTGGTGCAGTTCTGTAAGAATGTGAGTCCGGATTTTTTCCAGGACCTGCGTCGCCACTACCCCGTACAATGGATCGAACTCAACCTCAAACTGGAGCAGACGCTGAAAACAAGAATCCAGCAATTAATGGAAGCCGGCATTCAGGAAGGTGTATTCCGGACCAGCCTGCATCCTGCGCTGGTCATCAGCATCTGGCACCAGCATCTGCAGAAGGATTTCGAATACGCTTCTCAGCTCGTAAACGATTATTCCAAGGATGAGGTATTCCGCCAGGCGGTGTATCTCTTTCTCTATGGAATCATTGCGCCCGATGCGATTCCGCAGCTCGAAGCACTGTTGCTGGAATATGATTGGAAAACCAGTTATCCCATTCACAAAAACAATTAACACGGATAAACAATGAAGACAAGTAAACACCGGATTGCAGGCTGGCTGCTGGCCCTTCTCCTTACGGGGGTGGGCGCCTGGGCACAAGCACCGGAAGAGCCTTTAACCTTATCAGCTGCGCTCCAGTACGCGCTTCAGCATCAGAGCGATGTGAAAAAGGCCAAACTGGACGAAGAAAATGCGAATTACCAGATTGAAGAAGTGAGATCACGTGCCTTACCACAGCTTACCGGTACCGGCGGACTCACCTATAACCCGATTCTGCAAATGAGTGCGGTTCCGGGGGATCTGGCCGGACAGCCAGGCACTACCCTGCTGATTGCATTTGGACAAAAATGGAATGCCAGCACAGCCATCGCGCTTTCGCAAAACCTGTTCGACAAATCCGTATTCACCGGACTGAAAGCGGCCAAAACCACCAAAGAATTCTTTAAAATAAGAGCCACCCTCACCGATGAGCAGATCATCGAGCAGGTGGCCACCAGTTATTACCAGGTGCTGGTTCAGCGTCAGAAAATAGCCGTGGTGGACAGCACCATTGCCAGTGCCACCCGCGTGCTCGAAGTGATCGACGGACTTTACAAAAACGGTCTGGCCAAAAAGATTGACGTGGATCGTACCCGCGTGAACATTTCTAATCTCCAAACACAGCGTCAGCAACTGACCAACGTGGTACAGATTCAGGAAAACACCCTGAAATTCTTCATGGGGATGGATATCACTACCCCCATCAATATCCCCGCGCCCGAGTTCACCGAAATCCAGCCCAATATGGAGCTGATTCGCGAAACGCCTGTGGTAACCAATATGACCGATTACCAGCTGCTCAAAACCCAGGAAAAACTGCTGCATTACCAGAAAGAAAGTGTGAAAGCAGCAGCCTTCCCCACCCTTTCATTGAATGGTAACTATGGGTACCAGGGACTGGGCAACACGCTTCCCATTGGCAAAGGTCCCTCTCAGAATGTGAACTGGTTCGACTGGGCCGCTGTGGGAGTAACGCTCCGCATTCCCATCTTCACCGGTTTTGGGAACCGTGCCCGTATTAAGCAGGCCGATATTGAAGTGCGCAAGGTGCAGGAAGATCTGCAGAAACAGGAGCTGGCGCTCAATCTCGCCTACGAAAATGCCAAGGCCCAGCTCATCAATGCGCTGACCACACTCAACAATCAGTTGGAAAATGTGGAACTGGCCAGGGAAGTGTATAACAATACCCGCAATAACTACGATCAGGGACTGGCTCCACTTACCGATCTGCTGGATGCCGAAACCTCCCTTACCACCACTCAAAATAATTACTCAACCGCTCTGCTCGATTACCGCCTGGCAGAAATACAGGTGATCAAAACCCAGGGCAAACTCAAATCACTTGTAAACTAATTTGGTTATGAATAAGACAATCAAAACTATATTGATCCTGGCGCTGGTAGGCGGCTCCTTTGGTGTAATCGCCTATGTATTGAAAAAGAACAAAGCCGAAGCCGCTGAAAAAACAGCCATCGTTGCCCAAACCAACAGTAGTGTGGCCGTACGTGTTGATACCGTGGCCAAGGCAAGTCCCAATATTGAAGTAGTTGCCAACGGAAATTTCGCTCCCTATCAGGAGCTCGCTTTCGCTTCCGAAAAATCCGGACGTATCGTATCCGTCCTGGTTAAAGAGGGCGATCATGTTCGCAAAGGCCAGGTACTGGCCACCATTCGTGTTGATCAGCTGAATGTGGATGCACAAACTGCGCAGGCAAATTATCAGACTGCCTTGACTGATCTGGCCCGTTATGAAAATGCATTCAAAACCGGCGGTGTTACCCAGCAGCAACTGGATCAGGCGCGCCTGAACGTTGCCAATGCAAAAGCCAGAGTGGAACAAACCACCATCAATCTGAACGATGCAAGCATTCGTGCCACCATCGACGGGGTGATCAATACCCGCAAAATCGAACCCGGTTCCGTTGTGGCTCCGGGCACTCCGCTGTTCGACATCGTAAATATTTCCCGCCTCAAACTGAAAGTAAAAGTTTCAGAAGCCCAGGTTGCACAACTGAAAATTGGTAAGGAAGTGGCGATCAAAGTGAGTGTGCTGCCCGATAAAAAATTCACCGGCAAGGTTTCCTTTATCGCTGCCAAAGCCGATGAAGCCCTGAACTTCCCGGTGGAGATCGATGTATTGTCAAATCCCGGTAACGAACTCAGAGCCGGTATGTATGGAACAGCCGTATTCGATTTCGGGCAGGTTGCTCCGGTGATCATGGTTCCCCGCAATGCTTTCGTGGGCAGTGTGAACAGCAATGAAGTATTTGTAGTAAGAGATAATAAGGCTGAACTGATGAAAGTTACCAGCGGACGTATTCTGGGCAACCAGGTAGAAATCCTCGACGGACTGAACGAAGGTGATCTCGTAATCACCAGTGGTCAGATCAACCTGGTTAGCGGTACAGCGGTGAATATCATCCAATAAAATTACTTACATGAAACTTGCAGAAATATCAATAAAACGGCCCTCGCTGGTAATTGTGTTGTTCACAATTCTCATTCTGGGTGGTCTGTTCAGTTATACGCAGCTGGGGTATGAACTGATCCCCAAGTTCGAAACCAATGCCATCACCATTTCCACCATCTATCCGGGTGCTTCTCCCAGTGAAGTGGAGAATACGGTTACCAAAAAAGTGGAAGATGCGGTGGCTTCACTCGAGAACATTAAGAAACTTGAATCCAAATCGCTCGAAAACGTATCGCTGGTAACCATCAGCCTGTATAGTTCTGCGGATGCCGACTATGCGCTGAACGATGCGCAGCGTAAAATCAACGCGATCCTCAAAGATCTGCCCGATGATGTGGATCCTCCCTCGCTGACCAAATTCTCGCTCAGCGATCTGCCCATCATGACACTGGCCGCCTCCGCCAAACTGGATGAATCCCGGTTCTTCGACCTCATTGATAAACGAATCAAACCCGTTTTATCAAGGGTGAACGGGGTGGCGCAGGTGAACCTCGTAGGCGGACAGGAACGTGAAATCCAGGTGAGCCTGGATCCCGATAAACTGAAAGGCTTTGGTTTATCTGTACCCCAGGTACAGCAGGCTATCCTGAGTTCCAACCTCGACTTCCCTACCGGTAATGTACAAACGAGAGAACAGAGTATTCTGGTTCGTCTTTCCGGTAAATACAAATCCGTGGATGAACTAAGAAACCTGGTGATCAGCTCCCGTAATGGTATCCAGGTGCGACTGGGTGATGTAGCCGATGTGCAGGACGGTCTCAAAGAAGTGGAAAAAATCGCCCGCGTAAATGAGCAAAACGCGATCACGGTTCAGATCATCAAACAGTCTGATGCCAACGCAGTGGCCGTGAGTGAGGAAGTAAAAAAGCAAATTGCCCGTCTGGAACAGGATTATGCAGATACCGAACTCAAACTGCAAATCGCCAACGATAGTACCAAGTTTACCCTGGAAGCAGCCGATTCGGTGGTGCATGACCTGCTGCTGGCCGTGGTACTGGTGGCTTTTGTGATGCTCTTCTTCCTGCACAGCTTGCGGAACGCCGTGATTGTGATGGTATCTATCCCGGCATCGTTGATCGCCACTTTTATTGGAATGGCACTGCTGGGTTATACCCTGAACCTGATGAGTTTGCTGGGTCTCTCGCTGGTAGTGGGTATCCTGGTGGATGACGCCATCGTGGTACTGGAGAATATCTATCGCCATATGGAGATGGGTAAAAACCGCGTGCGTGCCGCGATGGACGGCACCAAAGAAATCGGATTTACGGTTACGGCCATCACGCTGGTGATTGTGGTGGTATTCCTTCCGATTGCGCTGAGTACCGGTCTGGTTTCCAATATCATCAAGCAGTTCTGTGTAACGGTGATTATTTCCACCATGCTCTCACTGCTTTCGTCCTTCACCATCGTGCCCTGGCTTTCTTCACGCTTTGGTAAACTGGAACATCTTACCGGTAAAACCATCTTCGGGAAGATTATCCTCGGATTTGAAAAAGGACTGGACCGTTTCACCGACTGGATCTCCGGTCTGTTGAAGTGGAGCCTTTATCATAAGCGCATAACCCTTGGCGTTGTACTCGTGCTCTTCTTCGGATCCTTCTACATAGTGGGTGCCGGATACGTGGGTGCCGAGTTCTTCGCGAAGAGTGATCGGGGCGAATTCCTGGTTCAGCTCGAATTGCCCAAGGATGCCGCCATTGAACAAACCAACCAGCTGACACAGCAGGCCGAAAAATACCTGAAAAACAAGCCCGAGATCGTGGATATGATCACCACTGTGGGACAAACCAGTGAAGGCCTCGGTGCGGCTCAGAGTACAGCCTACAAATCTGAAATCAAGATCACGCTGGTTCCGCGTGAACAGCGGGCCGACGACAGTTATGTGTATGCCGCCAAAACCAAACGGGAACTGGAAAAAGTGCTGGTGGGTGCCAAAATCAAAACCACTCCGGTGGGTATGATGGGTACGGCCGACCTCGCTCCCCTTGCGCTGGTGGTAACGGCTTCCGATCTCGACAGCGCCCTGGTATTTGCCGAACAGGCGCACGAGATCCTGAAAACCATTCCGGGTGCTTCCGAAACCAAGCTGACCGTGGAATCGGGTAACCCCGAGATCAATGTGCAGGTGGATCGCGACAAGATGGCTGCACTCGGACTCAACATGCAAACCGTGGGTCTCACCATGCAAACGGCGTTCAACGGTAATACCGATGGTAAGTTCCGCGCCGGTGAGTACGAATACGATATCAATATCAGATACGGCTCTTATTCCCGCTCCAATATGCAGGACGTGAGCAACCTCGAATTCGTGAATGCCATGGGACAAACCGTGAAGCTTTCACAGTTTGCCACCATCACCGAAGCTTCCGGTCCGAGCCAGTTGGAAAGACGTGATAAGAGTCCATCGGTAACCGTACAGGGACAAACCGTGGGTCGTCCCACTGGTACCGTGGCAGCCGAATGGGAGGCCAAATTCTCCCAGTTGCGTAAGCCGGTTGGTGTGAACTATCTCTGGGGCGGTGATATGGAAAACCAGAGTGAAGGGTTCGGTACCCTGGGTATCGCCTTGCTGGCGGCCATCCTGCTGGTGTACCTCGTAATGGTAAGTCTGTACGACAGTTTCGTATATCCCTTTGTGGTGTTGTTCTCGGTTCCGCTCTCGTTTATCGGTGCCTTTCTGGCGCTGGGACTGACCAACAACTCGCTGAACATCTTCACCATTTTGGGTATCATCATGCTGATTGGTCTGGTGTGTAAGAACGCGATCATGATTGTGGATTTTGCCAATCACCGGAAAGCCGAGGGAGAAAGCACCTTCCAGGCACTGGTGCAGGCCAACCACGCGCGTCTGCGTCCGATCCTGATGACCACCATCGCGATGGTATTCGGTATGTTGCCCATTGCCATTGCTTCCGGTCCGGGTGCCGAATGGAAAAACGGCCTGGCCTGGGTTATCATCGGTGGTCTGGTGAGCTCGCTCTTCCTGACCCTGGTAATCGTTCCCGTGATTTATGCCATTTTCGATGGCTGGCTGGATAAAGCTAAAAACAAAAAGAAAGGACAGAAAACGATCGAAGAGCTGATGGTGGAAGACTATACCCCCTCTCCCACACAGGATGGATTTACCCCAACACATGTGGTTTAGACCCGACATACATGGTTTAGACCCGACACAGGTAGTTTAGATCTTAAAGGCCGGCCCCAAGCCGGCCTTTTTATTAACTTTGCGCCCCATGCTAGTAGGATTACAAAATGTTACGTTTGAATTTGGTGCCCGGGTCATCGTTTCCGATGCAACCTGGCATATCCAGCCCAATGAGCGGATCGGTCTGATCGGTTATAACGGAACGGGCAAATCGACCCTGCTTAAACTGATCGTGGGCGAATACCAGCCCTCCGCCGGAACGGTGGAAAAAAGCCGCGGCACCAGTATCGGTTATCTGCACCAGGATCTGCTGAGCTTCGAAACCAGCCAGTCGATCCTGGAAGTGGCGTTGAGCGCTTTTGAACGCGTGCAAAAGCTCGAAAAGGAAATTGAGGAACTGGGTAAGGAGCTGGAAAAAACCGGCGACGAAAAAACCCTGCATTTGTATTCCGACAAACTGCATGAACTCGAAACCCTTGGCGGATACGATATCCATCACCGTACCGAGGAAGTGCTGCACGGATTGGGATTCTCTGAAAAGGACATGAACCGTCCCTATCAGGAATTCAGCGGTGGCTGGCGCATGCGGGTGCTCCTGGCCAAAATGATCCTGCAGCAACCCGACCTGCTGCTGCTCGACGAACCGACCAACCACCTCGACCTTCCCTCCATCGAATGGCTGGAAAAATACCTTCAGCATTACAAGGGATCGGTGGTGATCGTGAGTCACGATAAGTTTTTCCTGAACCGCATGGTCACCAAGATTGTGGAAGTGTATCAGAAACAACTCCACATCTACTCAGGCAACTACGAGTTTTACGAGAAGGAAAAAGCCCTGCGCATCGAACTGCAGCAACGTGCTTTCGAAAACCAGCAGGAATATATCCGCCAGCAGGAGCGATTCATCGAACGATTCCGCGCCAAAGCCACCAAGGCAGCCCAGGCACAGAGCGCGATGAAACGGCTCGATAAGCTGGAGCGCATCGAGGAAGTGGAGATTGAACGGCCCAATATCAAGATCAATTTCCGCGTGGATAAAGTTCCCGGCAAAGTGCTGGTTGAACTCAAAAATATCACCAAAAAATACGGCGATAATATCATCG
>DATCJQ010000336.1:0-5602 GCA_036562745.1 Flavihumibacter sp. | reverse complement strand
GGGATGCGGTTTTATTGCTTATAATTTCAAAATAAATCGATTCTTCGAGGTTCAGGGTGCGGCTTTTCTCGATCTGCAACAGCTCGCCCTCGCTCATCCGGCGGACGGCATCGGAAAGCAGCTGGAGGATACGGAAATCATTATTGTCGAGGGAGAGAAGCAGTCCCTTGGCCAGCAGATAGTCGCCGATCAGCACCGAAACCTTGGCTTTCCAGAGGGCGTAGGTGGAGAAAAAGCCCCTCCGTTCCATGGATTCGTCCACCACATCATCATGCACCAGGGTGGCGGTGTGGAGCAATTCCACCAGGGACGCGGCCCGGTAGGTGGAATCCGTGATACCTCCGCATAAGCGGGCCGACAGCAGTACGAACATGGGTCGCAGCTGTTTCCCCTTTCTTTTTACAATGAAACTGGTGATCCGGTCGAGGGTCCGGACCTGGCTTTTTACGGCCTCCCGGAACCTTTTTTCAAAGACTACGAGCTCATCGGCTATGAGTTCCTGTGCTAATTTCATGAATTTAAATACCGCGGCAAATTACGGTAATGCTGACCATTTTCCAGCAATCCGGGGGCATCAATATAAGTCTTTCAATTGATTCTCTGTATATTAAACAATGTATAACCGACTATTTTATTTGGTATTTTGGCTGCTTTTGATATTTTTGTGGTTAGTTTGGAATACTGTATCCTGTCAATTCATTAACCATTATTTATAAACTTTCATTATGGCAATCAAAAAATACACAGCGCTCCTAGGGTTTCTGTGTTTGTTGGCATCTGGCTCGTTTGCCCAGATTGGGACGAGTTATGATGTACAAGATTCCTCGTTGATAACCAGAAAAAGACTGCCTCAACACAACGAATTTATGAACAACGCATACCCGTTCCCTGCGAAGCCCCGTAACCAGTGGGAAGTAGGTATCAAGGGTGGCTTGTTTAATATATCTGGTGACGTGCCCACTGTTCTGCCGACATTTGGTGGTGGTTTGCACGTACGTAAAGCACTTGGATATGTATTCTCTCTCCGCGCTGAATTTATGTATGGTGTAGGTAAGGGCCTTAGCTGGAAGAGCCGGGGATCCGGTATCAACAATGCATGGGAAGGCGCAGGGTATGGTACTGCACAATTCCCTACTGTGTTTGATAACTACCGCACCGTTATGAAGGATCTGAACCTTCAAAGCATTATCACCCTCAACAATGTTCGCTTCCACCAGGCAAAATCTAACTGGAATGCCTATGCGATCTTAGGTGTGGGTGCCAGCTGGTATAAAACCAAGATTAATGCATTAGGAGAGAATGGTCAGCAGTACAATTTCAACACAATTACAGTAGCCAACGACTATAAAGAAAGAAAAGAAACCAGAAAGCAGCTGAAGGACATGATGGATAAGAGCTACGAAACCGATGCTGAAAACGATGGTGACGCACGTCGCAAACTCGGCGATAATACGCTGATTGCAAACTACCATGTGGGTGCTGGTTTCGCATTCCGCCTGAGCCCCCGTATTAACCTGGCTATTGAAGATCGTATTACCGTTACCGGTGATGATCTGCTCGACGGTCAGCGTTGGCAGGCTGCCAGAACCGGAAACAACCACTCTCCCTATGGTTCTGTACTCACTCCCGATAACGATATTTACAACTACTTCACTGTTGGGCTGAACTTCAATATCGGTGGTAAATCTACCGAGCCGCTGTACTGGCTGAATCCCCTGGATTATGCTTACAACGAGTTGAATGCGCCCAAGCACATGAAACTGCCCAAGCCCATTCTGGATGATGCCGATGGTGATGGTGTTACCGATCAGTTCGACCTGGAGCCCAACACTCCGGCCGGCGCACCGGTTGACAGCCATGGTGTAAGTAAGGATACTGACGGTGACGGTGTTCCTGATTTCAGAGATAAAGAACTGATTACCCCCACACAATGTCAGCCTGTTGACGCGGATGGCGTTGGTCAGTGTCCCGAACCCGCATGTTGTAAAGAACTGAGAGAAGGTGGTTTCATGGGTGGAAGATCTCAGTGTAACATCGGTGATCTGCCGAGCATTTCCTTCTCTGGTCGCTCTGTATCCCTGAACAATGACGCTAAAGCTGTTCTGGCCAGCGTTTCCGAGAAAATCCGTAACAATCCGAACTGCCGTATTGCGGTTATCGGTTACGGTGAATCCAGCAAGTCTGCACAACAGCTGAGCTG
Organism: Flavihumibacter sp.; assembly: GCA_036562745.1. Lineage (GTDB taxonomy): Bacteria > Bacteroidota > Bacteroidia > Chitinophagales > Chitinophagaceae > Flavihumibacter. The sequence goes on along the minus strand of DATCJQ010000336.1, from coordinate 3,402 downwards.
GGATCGTGTGAACGCTGTAATCAACTACCTGGTTGAACAGGAAGGTATCAGCGCCGATCGCTTTATCTTCAAATACGGTGAAGGTGGTGGAGATCCCAATACCGTGGATCTGCGCGACGGAACTGCAGAAGACGGTCCGAATGCCGTTCCTGCTCCGCACCCCAACCTGCGCAGAAGAAACTAAAAAAGGTTAATAATGATATAAAAAGACCCCGCGATTGCGGGGTTTTTTTATATTTGGCCAAATGTGTTAACTTTGCCCACCTTTATGAGATCACTTTTTTTAGTTTGCATCATAGCATTGCTTGGAGCCGGATGTTCCAAATTTGCCAAAGTGCAAAAAAGTACTGACTATGAGTATAAACTTCGGATGGCGGATCAGTATTTCACCAAAAAGAAATACATGTACGCCCAGCAACTGTATGAGGAGCTGTTTCCGTTGCTGAAAGGAAGTGATAAGTTCGAGGCCGTTTACTATAATTTCGCCTATTGTGCCTACTACCTGCGCGATTATATGAATGCCGAGAACCTGTTCAAAGGCTTTGTGGAAGTGTTCCCGACCAGTAAAAGAGCGGAGGAAATGGAGTATATGCGGGCCTATACTTTCTACAAACAATCGCCCAAGGTGGAACTGGACCAGACCAATACCTCTAAAGCCATTGGTCTGATGCAGGCTTTCATTAACACCCATCCGGGTTCGGAACGCAACAAAGAGGCAACGGCCATTATTGAAGAATGCCGCGCCAAACTGGAGCTGAAAGAATATAAGGGAGCCGAACTCTATTTCAACCTGAGGCAGTACAAGGCGGCGGCAATCGCCTTTACAAGTTTATTGGAAAATTATCCGGATTCAGATAAAGCGGATGTTTACAAATTGCAGATCATCCGTTCCTGGTATGAATACGCTGCTTTGAGTATCGATGAGAAAAAAGAAGAGCGTTTTACCAAGGTCATTGAAGAATGTAACGAATTCGCTGATCGTTTTCCCGAAAGCGGATTAAAATCTGAAGTGGATAATTTCCTTTCATTATCGCAAAACAATATTAAAGCAATAAAAAATGAGCAAGTTAAGACGTCAACTTAGTTCCAATACCAGTAATGTAGCGGAAGCTAAAAACCTGTTGGAAATCAAGGGTAAAACTGGTAATCTTTATGAGTCAATTGCCGTTATTGCCAAAAGAGCCAATCAGATCAATATCGCGTTGAAAGAAGAACTCCACAATAAACTGGAGGAGTTTGCAACGCATACAGATAGCCTGGAAGAAATTCACGAGAATAAGGAGCAGATTGAAATTTCCCGTGCTTACGAAAGAATGCCGAATCCGGCATTGCTGGCTACACAGGAATTCCTCGAAGACAAAGTGTACTATCGTAAGAACGAGGACAAATTGTTCAGCTGATTCTTATCAGTATATTTGTTAAAGCGACGGCCATGCTGTCGCTTTTTTTTTAATTTAGCCAATCATGTTGCAGGGAAAAAAAATTCTCCTCGGTATAACGGGTAGTATCGCTGCCTATAAATCCATATCGCTGGTGCGTCTGTTGGTGAAAAACGGTGCGGAAGTGAAAGTGATTGTGAGTCCGGCCGCCCGCGATTTTGTATCCACCCTTACCCTGGCAACTCTTTCCAAACAGGAGGTGCTGAGCGATCTTTTTGATGAGTCAACCTGGGCTAACCATGTTATGCTGGGCAGATGGGCCGACCTGTTTCTGATTGCACCGCTCAGCTGTAATACCCTGGCAAAAATGGCGCATGGACACTGTGATAACCTCCTGCTGGCAACCTATCTGTCTGCAACCTGTCCCGTTTGGGTGGCACCGGCCATGGACGAGGATATGTGGCACCATCCCGCAACCCGGAAAAATATCGAACTCCTGTCTTCCTACGGCAACCGGATTCTGCCCGTAAACAGCGGTGAACTGGCCAGTGGATTGAGCGGCGCGGGAAGAATGGCGGAACCCGAGGAAATTTTCGATTATATCGCCCAGTATTTCAAAACTTCGGCCAGTTTTGCCGGCAAAAAAGTGCTGGTTACAGCGGGACCGACCTATGAACCCATCGATCCGGTTCGTTTTATAGGAAATCATTCTTCCGGCAAGATGGGGGTGGCCCTGGCCCTCGAACTGGCAGATCGCGGGGCGGAAGTGCACCTGGTGATCGGTCCGGGTGTTTCTGCCCCAACGCACCAGGGTATAAAAGTGAGCCCGGTTATCACTGCGGCGGAAATGCACCAGGCTTGTGTGGAGCACTTTCCCAACCAGGATCTGGCCATCATGGCAGCCGCCGTGGCCGATTATACTCCGGAGACCGTGGCTGAAGAAAAGATCAAAAAACAGGACGGGGGACTGCAACTATCGCTGGCTAAAACCCGGGATATCCTGAAACATCTGGGACAAATGAAAAAGCCAAACCAGATTTTGGTGGGCTTTGCGCTGGAGACCAATAATGAAAAAGCCAATGCGCTCGGAAAACTGGAATCAAAAAATGCCGATCTGATTATCCTGAATTCACTGAAAGATGAGGGGGCTGGATTCGGAGTGGATACCAATAAAATCACCATCTTTGACAGGTTCGGCAAGGAAGAAAGCTTCCCCACCAAATCAAAAAAAGAAGTGGCTGCCGATATCATAAATACGATCCATACAAAATTCTATGAATAAAAAATGGTGGATAGGATTATTGTTCCTTTTGCTCCAGGCCGGAGGTACGGAAGCACAGGAATTGCAGGCCAAAGTGGTGGTCATGGCAAACCAGGTGGGCTCGCGGGTAGATCGCAAAGTGTTTACCACCCTTCAGAATGCCATTACCAATTTTCTCAATAACCGAAAATGGACCAAAGAAACCTGGCAGCCTAACGAACGGATTAACTGTAATTTCTTCATCAATATTCAGAACGCACTCGACGGGAACACCTATCAGGCCACCCTTACTGTTCAGGCGGCCCGGCCCGTATATAATTCTTCTTACGAATCGCCGCTGGTAAACTTTATCGATGAAAACCTGATCTTCCGCTACGTGGAATTTCAACAACTGGAATTCAATGAAAACCGCGTAACGGGGAATGATCCGCTGGTGTCCAACCTTACGGCGGTACTGGCCTATTACGTGAATATCATCCTGGGTATGGATGGCGATTCCTTCGCCCTGAAGGGAGGGGAACCCTATTTCATCAAGGCACAGAATATTGTGAACAACTCGCCCGACAGCCGGGATATACTGGGGTGGAAAGCATTCGACGGACAAAGGAACCGTTACTGGCTGATGGAAAACCTTACAAGCGCCCGCTACAACCTGATCCATGATGCCCTGTACACCTATTTCCGTCAGGGACTGGACCAGTTTTATGAAAAGGAAGTGGAAGCGCGTAAAGCCGTATTAAGTGCTTTACAACTCTTTAATAC
>DATCJQ010000331.1:0-5928 GCA_036562745.1 Flavihumibacter sp. | reverse complement strand
GTCTGTATGTACGTGAACCGGAAGTGAACTTCGGTTCCGTATTGCCAGATTATACTGGTGGTGTTCAAAACGCTGTAGGATATAAAAACTTCTTCCTGAACTTCAATATCGACTTCCAGAAAGGGGGTAAATTCTTCTCTCTCTCCGATTTCTGGGGTGATTTTTCCGGTCTTACTGCAGAAACTGCCAGCTTTAACGACAAAGGAAATCCGATACGTGATAACGTAGCAGACGGTGGTGGTGTTCGTGTGGATGGTGTGGATCAGGACGGTAAACCTGTTACTTATTATGTAGATGCCCAGACCTATTATCACCAATTCCAGGGCAGTCGTATTTCAGAAGCCAGCGTTAAAGATCTGACTTTCGTTAAGCTTCGTGAACTGAGTCTCGGTTATCGGTTTAACGTAGAAAAAATGGGTCTCGGTAAGGCACTGACCGGAGCCAGCTTCTCCATTGTGGCCCGCAACCCCTGGCTGATTCACGCCAAAACAAGAGACTTTGATCCTTCTGAAATCAGTAATACCTACGGCGAAAACGGGCAAATGCCTGGAACCCGCTCAATTGGTGTAAACCTGAAACTCAATTTTTAAGCTGCAGGGCTTTACCTAAAAAAAGAAGAATGTTATGAAAAGAATATTAAATCAATCTATAATTGCCATAGCAGCATTTGTTTCAGTTGGGATCACCGGCTGTGACAAAATCAAGGACTTTGGTAATACAAACGTCAACCCGAATGAAACACCCATTCCTGTAACCGGTGCCCTGTTTACGCGGGCAATTGCAGAATTGGGAGGACGTGAAAACGGTCTGGCTATATCTGCGTATACACGTCCGGGTTATTATGCTCAGTATTTTTCCGAAACACAATATCCTGAAGCATCTCTGTACGGTGTGCCTCAGCTGGAATTTGCTCAAAACTATTCCGGTTTGTTGTACGACCTGCAAAATATCATCAATCAGAATTCGGATGAGGCAACAAAGGACCGGGTAAGTGTTTCCGGTTCCAATGCCAATCAGATCGCTACCGCGCGTATCCTGAAAGCCTATATTTTCTGGACAATTACCGACCGCTGGGGTGATATTCCCTACTCCGAAGCCTTGCAGGGTAACCCGCTTCCCAAGTATGATACACAGGAATCTATCTATGCCGACCTGCTGAAAGAACTGCGTGAAGCAGTGGATCAGTTTGACGGTGGTTTGGGAATGCAGGGGGATGTAATCTACGGCGGTAATCCCACCCGCTGGAAAAAATTCGCCAACTCTCTGCGTATGCAGATTGCACTCCGTATGAGTAAAGTTTATCCGGCACCCGGTGGACTCGCTGCTACCGAATTCAATGCTGCGCTCAATCACCCGGCCGGATCAATCGTTTCCAACGCAGATAATGCCAAAATAGATTTTCCGGGTGGTGCGTATCAAAATCCCTGGTATGTGTCGTATGTGGTAAACTCACGTGTTGATGATGCGATCAGTAGCACAATGACCAATATGCTGAGCAGTCTCAGTGATCCCCGTATCAATGATTATGGCACAACTGATGTTGGGTTCCCCTATGGACTGGATCGAACCAGAGCGGTAGCCGTTCCCAGTGGTTGGGGGCTGGTATTGGCTGGAAAAGACATCGGTGATGATGAAGATGTAATCATTATGAACGCTGCAACTGTTTTGTTTGCACGCGCAGAAGCCGCTGAACTGGGATGGACATCCGAAAATGCCGCTCAGTTGTATAACGATGCCGTTACTGCCAGCCTGGAGCAATGGGGGTACAGCGGTGCTACCATTACCAATTATCTGAGTCAGTCTTCTGTGGCTTATGGTACAACGGATCACCTGCGCAAAATCGGTACTCAAAAATGGATTGCACTCTATCCCGACGGCATGCAGGCCTGGGCCGAATGGAGAAGAACCGGATTTCCGGTGCTGACACCAGCCGAATATGCTACCAATCAATCGGGGCAGATTCCCCGCCGCTTTGTTTATGGAACCGGCGAATATGGTACCAACAATGAAGCCGTGAAAGAAGCTGCAGCCCGCTTGCAGGGAGGCGATACCCAGGATGCCCGCATGTGGTGGGACAAATAATCCATTTAATAATGAAAAATAAAATATTGTATATGAAACTAATGAACAGAACATTTGCCGTACTGGCCGGGGTGTTGACGCTGTTTGTCAGCTCCTGTGACCGGGGCAAGGAATACCCCAGTTCCTACGGTAAGGGGAATACCATCGTTAAAGTACTGAATGCCGAAAGAGTGTTGGCATTTGACGCGGTCAGCAACCCTCAGACAGGCTTGTTGATTGATGTCAGAAGAGAAGCACCGGATGAAAAGAATCTGAATACACCCGTGGTGGTGAAGCTGGATTTTGATATGGCTTTTATCGATGAATACAACGAAAAAAATGGTACTGAGTACGAGCCCTTGCCCACCGAATACTATACAACGGATATTCCGGCGGCCCCGGATGGCAGCTACACCATTTCCTTCGCACCCGGAGAATTCTCCAAGCCCATCATGTTTACGCTTAAGGATGCTACTCTGCTGGATTTCACTAAGCAGTATGCCTTTGCGTATACCATTACCAGTGCCGATAATGGGGCCCAGGTTTCTGTTAACAACTCCGGATTTATTAAGGTACTTGTTAAGAATGAATGGGATGGTGTTTATGAAGTTACCGGTACCATGAAAGATGAGGCAGCTGCTCTGGACGGTGTCTTTCCAATGACTTATCATCTGATTACCGCAGGTGCTAATGTTGTGGAAGGTTACGAAGCCGTAGAATTGAAGTACTGGGGTATTCCGATTCTCAATGCGGGCACGCCTTCCTATTACGGAAATTTTTCACCCGTGTTTGAGTTTGACCCTGCAACAAATGAAATTGTCAAAGTGACAAATATTTTTGGTCAGCCTGATCCGGCCACCACGCGCTCAGCGGGCCTTGATCCGTCTGGCGAGAACTATTATGATCCCGCAACAAAAACCATCAAGGTTAAATTCTTTATGTATCAACCCAGTTCAATCCCTGCTGCTCCCCATATCAGGGTGTATTTTGACTGGACGATGAAACGTATGGGTGATCGTTAATCCTGGTCGGTCAGCAAAAAGCCTCCATCAGTTTGATGGGGGCTTTTTCGTGTTTTAACGGTCTTAATTCGGGTCAAAAAACGGTTGCGGGTGAAAATGGCTTGTTGGATCTTAGTGCAGGTTAATGTGTGGAAAGGATGTTGTGCAGAAGGAAGATAACAGGAATGCTGATTGGAATCCTGATATTAATGATCAGTGGAGCGAATACCAAATGTCAGGAACACCCGCTGCGTGCCGGCGATGATTTTCCATTGGCCGGTTTAGGTAACGCAGCATTTTTTCGGCCGGCAGCGGTTTTCGGAAATCCTGCCTTTTTAACGTCGGATAGTTTATCTGTTGCTGTAGAGATCTCAGCAGATCGATGGTCAGACCTGCAGCCAACCAAAAGAACAACGCTAAATGGTGTTTGCGCATTGCCGCAGGCGGGCAGCCTTGGTTATCGAATGGCTCGCTTTGGGGATGAATCCTTTCGTATAACCGAGTTGGGGGCAGCCTACGGCTTTCGGATAAGCGATAAACCGGATGCGGGTCACCAATGGTCAATGGGCGCGGCTGTTCAGTATCAGCGGATCCGCTGGCCGCCGGGCTCCCATTCCGCGGGATGGCAGGGCGCACTGGCGGTCAATTTTCGGCAGAAACAGAACCTGTGGGTGTTGCGGTTGGCTTATGCATCTATGGAAGACTATTCTGCAGGAACCGTGGCACCAAGCGGCGGGCAGTGGGATTGGCGCATTGGATGCAGGCGTCTTTGGTCCGGGCAGCTCTCCACCGATTTGCTGGCAGTATTCAATTCCCTCAACGAGCACCGGCTTCAATTGGGTATCCATTACCAAATTTTGCCGCATTTATTTGCACGCTGGGTTGTACAATCGCGGCCAGCTTTGATTGGGTGGGAGCAGGGCTATCATCTGAAATTCGGATGGCTAACCGCACACTGTATCCGCTATCCGGCAATCGGCTGGAAAACAGGAATTGGCATTCTTATCTCGAGGCCCGGAAAACCAGATGGACATGAGTAAGTGGGTATGGTTATTGGTGCTGGCTATCTCTGGCTCATTGGGCTGTTTGGCCCAGGATGAGCAGGACGAAAACACCCTGGAATTGGAACAGTGGGCAGAGCAGCAGGAAAGAGAACCCGAGCTGGATGAATTTCAGTTTCTGCGAGAGCAGATCAGGCGAAGGGGAATACTTATTTCTGAATGGCAACCCGAACATATGAGGGAACTGGGACTAAGTCCTGTTCAGATTCAATCATACATGTGGTATGTTACCCAATTTGGATTGCCGGAGAACCAATATGAACTCCAGGCGATTCCATACTGGGATCATGCTATTATAAAAAAGATAGTCCCGTTCATCCGGTTCATGGAAGATGGATTGCATAACACCATCCGATCAGACTGGTTTAGCAATGGCGGCCATCAGCTCCTGATCAAATCGGGACAATTGCTCGAGAAAAGCCGGGCCTATCGTTCCGATAGTTTGGGTACTAAAACCTACACAGGATCTCCGCTGCGTCTTTTTCTGAGATACAATCTCCAGTATGATCGAAAATTGTCGGCGGGTATCACCATGGAGAAAGATGCCGGGGAGCAGTTTGGTCAATCATTATCAAGACCGGCTGATTTTACAAGCTTTCACTGGTTTATGCGTGGCGATAAACTGGTTAAACAGTTGGCTTTGGGAGATTATGCGATCAATCTGGGACAGGGATTGGTTGCCTGGCAGGGCATGGCATTCGGAAAAGGCTCAGAAGGAGCCGGTGCATTTCGACAGGGTGCCATGTTAAAACCCTATCGTTCGGCCAGCGAATTCAATTATTTCCGGGGCGCTGCCATACATCTGGCAAAAGGGAAATGGGAAAGCCTGCACTGGTTATCGGTTCGTAAGAAATCTGCCCGTTTGGAATTCGATGGTGAACTGCCGGTGGCATTTACCAGCTTTGACGAATCGGGTAATCACCGAAGCCTTCGGGAGCTGGCTGGGCGCAAAAAAGTAAGGGAAACCATTGTCGGAACTGCAGTTCGTTGGCAGGGATCCAAACTGAAGCTGGGATGGAATTCCATGTACCAGCAATTTTCACTGCCATGGCTACCCGAAGAAGAGTTTTATAATAAGTACTATTTCCGGGGAAGACAGGTTTTTCTGCAATCAATCGATTATTCTCTGGTTTGGAAGCAGGTTTTTCTTTTTGGTGAAATATGCCGAAGCATGGGCGAGTGGGCAATGGTCCACGGAGCCCTGGTTAATCTGGGTACTGCCTTGGATGCTTCTATTGTTTATCGTTATGCCCATCCTGGATTTCATTCCTACTACGCCAATGCACTCACGGAGCAGTCGGCAGTCAGAAATGAGGAAGGAGTATATACAAATTTCCAGATTCGCCTGCATAAGCAATGGAAGGCACAGTTTTATGCCGATTTCTTTCGATTCCCCTGGTTGCGGTTCAGGGTTGATGCACCCTCTTGGGGTCAGGAATACAGGGCTGTGGTGCAGTGGGAAAAAAGAAGACAATGGCAGTTCTACGCCTTGTTTAAGACACAGTCGAAGTCGGAAAATCAAACAGGGGGTATCGTAAATGAGCCGGTTGCAACAGAGCGCCGACAACTGCGGATCCATGTCGATCGGATTTGGGCCAGATCCTGGCAACAGTCCGTCAGAGTTGAGCGTATATGGTTTCAGAAAGGGCAGACCGGTTCCTCGGGCTGGGGCGCTTATTTTGATTCGAAGCAGCAGATTACTGCAAGCGGGATGCAGATATCGGGGCGGGTGCAATGCTTCCGGACAGATGCCTATGCCACCAGGATTTATGCCTATGAAAGGGATCTGTTGTATAGTTATTCTG
>DATCJQ010000328.1:0-6618 GCA_036562745.1 Flavihumibacter sp. | reverse complement strand
CTCCTATACGTTATACCCTTGTACTTTTTTCTTATTCCTTCCCACATAAAAGCTCAGGACAAAAATCAATCCTCATTTAGTAAAGACAGCATATTCTCCGTCGAAGAACTGGGTGAAGTGGTGTTCTCTTTTAGTAAATGGCAGCAGAACAGGAAGGATGTGCCGGGGAAAATCACCCGAATCAATGCCAGGCAGATTCAATTCCAGCAACCTCAAACCGCAGCGGATATGCTGGCACAATCCGGCTCGGTGTTCATCCAGAAAAGTCAGCTTGGCGGCGGCAGTCCGATGATCCGCGGTTTCGCCACCAACCGGGTATTGCTGGTGGTGGACGGCGTGCGCATGAACAATGCCATCTACCGCAGCGGCAACCTGCAAAACGTGATCAGCATCGATCCTCTGTCGCTGGATGCCGCCGAAGTGATTTTCGGTCCGGGTAGCCTGGTGTATGGTTCCGATGCCATTGGGGGCGTGATGAATTTCCAGAGTCTGGAAGCAAAATTATCAAAGGAAGACCATTGGCTGGTGAAGGGATCTGCCCAGGCGCGTTATTCCAGCGCCAATCACGAGAACACGATTCATGCCGATCTGAACCTGGCCGGAAAAAAATTCTCCTCACTGTCGTCGCTCACCTATAGCAAATTCGATGATCTGCGAATGGGTAAACACGGCGGACAGGACAGTTATCTTCGTCCCGAATACGTAATAAGGATCAACGACAGAGACAGCATCTTCCGCAACAGCGATCCGCGCACCCAACGATTTTCCGGCTATGAGCAATGGAACCTCTTGCAGAAATTACGCTACCAGATCAACGACCGGATGGATCTTCAATATGGATTCACCTATGGTGGTACGGGTACGCATCCCCGTTATGACCGCTTGATCCAGTATCGCTCCGGACAGCTTCGGTTTGCAGAATGGAATTATGGTCCCATGTTATGGCGGATGCACAACCTCCGGTTCCAGCACTCCGGGTCTACCGCCCTGTACGATAACCTGCGACTGACCCTGGCTTACCAGAACTATACGGAAAGCCGGATCGACCGCACCGTCAACCGCAGCTCCCGAAATACGCAGACCGAAGATGTGGATGCCATCAGTGCCAATCTCGATGCGATGAAATCAGTAGGCAGAGGCGCGCTTTACTGGGGTGCGGAATATGTCTACAACAAAGTGGGTTCACAGGGATCAGTAACCGATATACTAACGGGGGAAAGAGAGGAGTCAGTAAGCCGATACCCCGACAACAGCAAATGGCATTCTTCGGGTATCTATGCCAGTTATACCCTGCCTCTGACAGAAAAATGGCAGTTGTTAAGCGGTATTCGTTACAGTCTGAACGGATTAAAAGCCCGGTTCCACGATCGCTTTATCCCTTTCCCATACGACCAGGCATCTATTAATAAAGGGTCCTTAACGTTCAATCTGGGAACGGTTTATCAACTGTCCGAAAACTGGCACCTCAATGCGCACGTATCCAGCGGATACCGCATGCCCAATATCGATGATATCGGCAAACTCTTTGAGTCTTCACCCGGCAACCTGACGGTGCCCAATCCGGGTCTGGAGCCGGAATATGCCTGGAATATGGAACTGGGACTGGCGCGCAGTTTTCCGCCCGCATCAAGTGGTGGCACAGCGGGAAGGTTCGAACTGACCGGGTTCTACACCCTGCTCGACAATGCCATCGTGTTAAGACCCGATCAGTTTAATGGTCAGGACAGTATAGTGTTCGACGGAGTACGCAGCCGGGTTTATTCGCTTCAAAATGTGGCAAATGCAACGGTATGGGGACTGCAGGCTGCTGCGCTGGTACCTCTGAACCGCTGGTGGCTGATACGGGCCAATGCCAACTTTACCCGGGGCCGCGAAACGGATGATGCTATCGGGTCCGACCGGAAGGTACCTCTTCGCCATGCGCCTCCCTTCTTTGGAAACCTCGCTGCCCGATACGGCCGTACAAAATGGATGCTGGAGGCCAACCTGGTATATAATAGCGCGATTAAAGCCGACAAGCTCGCCCCTTCCGAACAGTCCAAAACTGATATCTACGCAAGGGACAAAAACGGCAGGCCCTATAGTCCCGACTGGTACACCCTCAACCTCAAGGGAAGCTGGCAGGTGATTCCCACCCTTCAGCTGAGCCTGGGCTGGGAAAACATTACCAACCAGCGCTACCGGCCATATTCGAGCGGGATTGTTGCTGCCGGTTCGAACCTGATTGCCAGTCTGCGGGCCAGTTTCTAGAATAGGGCCGCAACTTCTGTATTACCGGAAAATTTCCCTAACTTACAAGGGAATTATCCCTCATATGACGGAAGAAGCCCTCTTAAAAGGATGTATTAATAACGACCCGATGGCACAAAAGGAGCTCTATCAACGATTCAGCTCCAAGATGCTGGCGGTTTGCTATCGCTTTGCGCATCATCGCGAAGATGCGGAAGACATGCTGCAGGAAGGCTTTATCAAAGTTTTCTCCCAGATTCATACGTTCCGCTCCCAGGGAGCATTGGAGGGCTGGATCCGGAGAATCATCGTGCATACCTGTATTAACCACCTGAAGCGCAACAAGAAATTCAACGAAAATGTCGATCTGATTCATGCTACCGGTTTGCAGGTACGGGAGGAGTCTGTTCCGTCAATTGTGCAGGCCAAACAGGTTATCGAATGTATCCGGATGTTGCCCATCGGATACCGCACGGTACTCAACCTGTATGCCCTGGAAGGTTATTCCCACAAAGAGATTGCGACCGTACTCGACATTGAAGAAAGTACAAGTCGTTCTCAATATACCCGAGCCCGGCAGATGCTGGAAGAAATCCTGGTAAAACGGAATATTATGCCGAAACCCCAGGGGAAAGTATCGCTCTTAGCAGCGTTTGGACGATAAGATCGCTCTAAGTATGGAAAAGGGTGTGAAAAAGAGCTATCCCTAACCGGAAGAGTAATGGAGCAACAATTTTTTGAGGACGAATTTGAGCAGTTTCTTCGCGAGAACGCGGATGAGCACCGAATGTATCCTTCCGAAGGGGTCTGGACCAACATTTATCGGAAGCTTCATCCCGGCAAGCGGAGGATCATGATAACCATACTGCTGCTACTGGTTCTGTCAGGTTTATACTGGCTGGCCAATACCAGCGTATTGCCTTCTTCCGGCCCCCAACCCAAAGCACAGGAATCTGACGAAAATTACTACGGGCATATCTCCACGGTTACCGTTGATGACATTATAGAGAAACTGAGGGCCAAATCATTGATGCCTCCCATTTCCATCGATGCACCCGTGGCATTGAAACCCTTGGGTATTACGCGCGAACTGCGGCCTTCGCTGATCAATATCCCCAAAGTCTTTTCCGTAAATTTTGGCTATTCCGATCAGTTCGCCATGTCGCACTGGGATCTGGTACTGCCCCGCCTGAGCCTGCCGGTTTACGATCTGAGTCAGATTCCCTTCAAGCCGATCAACACAGGATCTGATCTGGCCGGCGCCCATCGCGAAACTGATGCAGACACCAGGATTGCGGAAGACCTCTTTATAGAGGAACTGACCGCCCTGCGCACAGCCCAACCGAACCGCCAGCCCCTGCCCACCAGGGAGTCCACCGGCTACAAAGAAGCATTGCCCGTTACCACCCATCTTGCACAGACTATCAGGACCAGTGAAACCGCCTCCCTTTTCACTCCGGAAAAACTCGCCCTCAATAGTACACGCAAATCCAAATGGGAATTCGGCTTGCATTTCGTACCCTCCGTGGGATACCGTAACCTCTTCGACAGTAAAAACTGGATAACCTATGGCAATTCGCCGCTGATGGTGAGCCGCCTCAATGTGAACCAGTTTGTGGATCATAAACCCGCCGTTGGATTTGAACTGGGATCCGCCCTGCGTTATCGCGCCACACAAAGCCTGGTGTTTAAAGCCGGATTGCAGCTCAACCTGACCCGATACAGCATCGGTGCCTTCGCCCATACGCCCGAAAAAGCCATGGTGGCCCTGAATACGAGCTTTGGTTTCCGGCCCGATACCCTCGTGGCCACATCCAATGTGCGCAATATCGCGGGCAACCGTCCGGAACGACTGCATAATTCCTATATGCAAATCTCCCTGCCCGTGGGGGCCGAGTTGAAACTGTTCGGGGATGAACGCCTGCAGGTTAACCTCGGCGGAAGCCTGCAGCCCAGCTATCTGCTGAATACCGACCAATACCAGCTAAGCGGCGATTTCAGCAACTATGTTAGCGAACCCTCCCTGCTGCGCCGCTGGAACCTGGCCAGCAGTATGGAAGTATTCGTAACCTACAGTGCCGGCAATGTAAACTGGCAAATCGGTCCGCAGTTCCGTTACAACCTGCTCTCAACATTTAAAAAAGAATATCCCATCAAGGAAAACCTGATGGAATACGGTCTTAAAATTGGTATCACACGTCCCCTTCGCTAAGCCAATCCTCCTGTTCGCTGCTGCGGATTGATTGCTTAATTTCGCGTATGCGCAATTCAGTACAATTCTTCACGTCCATATCCATTGTAGCCACGCTGACGCTGCAGGCCTGTAATAATTCAACATCCAGGGATAAGGAGCAGAAACTGCCGGAGGCATTTTTTCCGGTGACGGATTATATCCGCAGTGAACTGAAGGAGATTGATTCCCTGAATCTGCCGGTTACCCTTTATCGCAAAGGCGCAGAGGGTAATGATACCACGCTGCTCTCCACCGATGAATGCAGCCGCCTGGCTGAGGGATTTCTGAATCCAAATTTGAATGATCCCGATGTAGCCGTGCATTTCACCGAGAGCAGTTTTGCCGATCAGTCGATTCCAAGTGTCAATTTCAATTATACCACGAAGGAAGCATCCATGCCTCTGAAACGGGTGGACGTAGTGACGCAGCAATCGCCTTCCGGTGCCGACAAAGTGCGAAGCATCTATATGGAAAAGCAACACATGTCGGGTGATACCCTCGTGGAAGAAAAATTATTCTGGAATGCCGATCGCTATTACCAGATTATCCGAACCCGATCCGTACCGAATGCAAAACCGGAATTATCACAGTGGAAAGTGGTATGGGATCCAACTGAATAACCTATGACCGCAACCGAATTTCAACAACTGGCCGCAACCATTCCGCTGGCGCCGGGTATCTATAAATATTTCGATGCCGCCAACAACCTGCTTTATGTGGGTAAGGCGAAAAGTTTGCGCAAGCGTGTCAGTTCCTATTTCAGCAAAACCTTCACCAGTTATAAAACGCACGAACTGGTGCAACGCATTGCCCGTATAGAATTCACCATTGTGGATTCGGAGCAGGATGCCTTCCTGCTGGAGAACGCATTGATCAAACAATTTCAGCCGCGCTATAATATCGACCTGAAGGATGATAAAACGTATCCCTATCTGGTCATTAAGAAAGAACCCTTTCCCCGGGTATTTTTCACCCGTCAAAAAATAAACGACGGATCGGAATACCTCGGCCCTTTCACCTCGGTAGGCAAAGTGCGCGAACTGCTGGATTTCATTAAGCAAACCATTCCGTTGCGTACCTGTAAGCTAAATCTGAGTGCGGCCAATATCCAGCGCGGGAAGTACAAAGTTTGCCTCGAATATCATCTGGGTAATTGTAAAGGTCCCTGCGAGGGACTCCAATCCGAGGAAGATTATCGCGAGGGCCTATTGCAATTGAGAAACCTGATGAAGGGCAACCTGAGTCCAGTGATTCAGCAGTTCAAACAGGAGATGCAGCAATACGCCAGTGAATTGAAATTTGAGAAAGCCGAATTCATGCGCCGCAAGCTCGAATACCTCGAGCAATACCAGGCACGGTCTGTGATTGTAAGTAAACACCTGGGCAATCTGGATGTATTCTCCATTCTGAAGGATGGTGATATTGCCTATGTGAACTACCTGATGGTGCATCATGGTACCGTGGTGCAAACCCATACCATACAGATGGAAACACATCTCGATGAAACGGAAGAGGAAGTGCTGGCTTATGCGATAGGAAGATTGCGTTCCGATTTCAACAGTCAGGCTACCGAAATCATTGTACCCTTTGAGATTCCCGACTGGCAGGAAAACAACGTGGAAGCAGGCGAAGCCGTGCCTGTTACCTTCACCATTCCCAAAGCCGGCGATAAGAAGAAACTGCTGGATCTTTCACTGAAAAATGTCAATTATTTCCAGGACGAGATCCGGAAAAAGAAAATTCTGCATCTGGAGGGAAAATCCGATATGGAAAAAAAGCAGGTGCTTTATCAATTGATGGAAGATCTTCAGTTGCCCGAATTGCCGGTTCATATCGAATGTTTCGACAACTCGAATTTCCAGGGAGCCTTTCCGGTTTCGGCCATGGTTTGTTTTAAAGACGGAGTGGCCAGCAAGAAAGACTATCGTCATTTCAATGTGAAAACGGTGCACGGCATCAACGATTTCGCCACGATGAAGGAAGTGGTGACCCGCCGGTATAAGCGATTGAGAGACGAACAAAGTTCCCTGCCCCAACTGGTGATCATCGATGGTGGAAAGGGACAACTGGGTGCAGCCATGGAGGCCATTGAGGAACTTGGACTCACGGGAAGCATGACCCTGGTGGGACTGGCGAAAAACGAAGAAGAATTATTC
>DATCJQ010000322.1:0-1934 GCA_036562745.1 Flavihumibacter sp. | reverse complement strand
AAATAATTTTCGTTCAAACGTGCTATCATCGTCGGATCGGCTATTACAAATCCCACCCGCATGCCTGCCATGGCGTGAATTTTCGAGAAGGTGCGAACGACGATGATATTCTTGTTGCCGCCCTTGATAAGCGACAGCATTGATTCGTTATAGGGGGCATCCAGAAAATCGATATAGGCTTCGTCGATGGTTACCACGGTTTTCTTGCTGGCCTCTTCACAGAATGCCTTCAGTTCCGACGGGTGCAGAACGGTTCCGGTGGGATTTGCCGGATTGCAGATATAAACCTGCGCCGTATCCTTGTCAATGGCTTTCAGCATGCCATTCAGGTTATGCACTTTGTGCTGGTCAAGTGGAATTTCCTTGACCGTCACGCCAATCTTTTTGGCTGTATTCGGCAGGATGGCAAAAGTGGGAGTGGCAGTCACCAGATTACCTCCGGCAAACTGACGGGCCAGCAGATTCAGTGCCTCGCCCGATCCCGGTGTGAGCAGAATATGCTCCTTTGTGACTCCGTAATAGTCGGCCAGCTGTTGCTTGAAGAGTTGAACGTGCGGAATATTATATTGATAGCGGTGTGCTTCCTTAATGAGATCACCGATCGCCTTTTGGGCCAGCGGTGAAATGCCGTAGGGATTTTCATTGGAACCCAGGTTCACCAGGGCAGGGGTGGAACCCAATTCGCCAAAAGGATTTCTACCCTCCGGAAGGATCGTTCGCAGATTCCGCGACAGGTAATCCTCGCCTCCCAAACTATCCAGGGCAATCCCGAACCCCAAAGCTGCCAGCGAAGCCTGTTTAAGCCAATGCCGGCGATTGATAGATGATGACATAAGCTGTTAGTTGAAATTTCTGCAAAAAGTTACAGAGATTTTTCAGAATCATCCGCGATTTCCCAGTTCGATCACTTCGCAATCCCTGATGTTATCGCCATCGATGGTGAAGCGGATCAGCGTGCGGACCTTGTGCCATCCCTGCTTGCCTGCGGCACCCGGATTCATATGCAAACATTGCAGGGCCGGATCATACTGTATTTTCAGGATATGCGAATGGCCGGATATAAAAAGCCGGCTGCCGGTTTGCTGGATGCGCGCTTTCACGCCGGGTGCATATCGCCCGGGATAACCGCCGATATGTTTCATGTACACCCTAAGATCTTCGCAGTTGAAAATATTTTCTTCGGGATAAACACTCCGGATATCATATCCGTCTATATTCCCATACACACCACGAAGGGGGAGTCCGGATTGCTGCTCCAGTTCTTCGGCGAGTTGCCGGTTGCCGAAATCGCCGGCGTGCCAGATCTCCTTACATTCTTTCAAATAGTTAAAAATTTGCGGGTCGAGGTAGCCGTGCGTGTCTGAGAGCAGTCCGATTCGCGTCATATGGGCGGAAGATTTGGCGGAAAAATAGGATATTGTACGATAGATACCTGATTGCTAAGCCATTTATTACTTATTCTATGCCACACTATCACAAACTGGGATCCATCCCGCATAAGCGGCATACCCAGTTCCGAAAACCGGATGGATCGCTGTATTCCGAACAGTTGTTTTCCACCGAGGGATTTTCCAACGATTATTCGCTGCTATATCATTGTCATCCGCCCACCCGGATTCTGCATGCCGACCCACCCTTGGATGTATCGCCCAAGGTGGCCGAGGAGAAAATGCTGGCCCACCGCAGTTTTGAAGGGTTCAACCTGAAACCGGAGGCGGATTATCTCGACAGCCGGAAAGCCATCCTCGTTAATAACGATTGCCATATTGTGCTGGCGGCGCCTCGAACCGGCACCGGGACCTATTTCTTCAAAAACACCGATGCCGATGAATTGATTTTCGTTCACGAGGGGAAGGGGGTGTTGCATACGCAATACGGGCGAATTCCATTCGGCTATGGCGATTACCTGGTGATTCCGCGCGGCACGATATACC
>DATCJQ010000316.1:0-3177 GCA_036562745.1 Flavihumibacter sp. | reverse complement strand
GTGTCAGACAGGCCATCGCCATGGCAAGACAATACTTTCTGAGCATGTAGTTTTGGATGGTTTGGTCTTAGTTGCGGCGTCCCTTCTTGCTTTCCTCGTAACTCATCTCCCGGTAACCCGATTTGGGGATATCAAATTTCGATACGGGCACAGGATTTAAAGACACCTGCGACACCACGTATTTGATGGTAAGCTTCCCCTGCTGCAGTTCATACTCCAGCGGCAAGCCACGGAGATTGGTAAACTGCGAATTATAATGGTTGTTCTCGGGAATCAGATCCTCGGTATAGTAAACGGTGAAGGTAGATCCGTCTTGAAGGGTTGCCACGGCCTTTTTACAGTCGTATCCGGCCAGTTGCTTGGTTTCACCCGTAGTTTTGAAGCTAATGCCCTCATAACGACGGTTTTTGTCTTTCCAGTCATCGGCCGTCATCCGGATCAGCACTTTCTGTCCCCCCACTTCCTGCAATACCACTGCCGTTCCGGATCGGGCATCGTGGATGGTGGTAAAACTCGCCAGGGCGCTCAGCATTTCCGAGCGGCTGAGGCTGCCCTTGAGGTAAACCGTAGTGGTGGCACCATCAAAAGCATCGGCCAATTTGGGTTCCACTGCACCGGTAGTGATCACCGCATCATACACGATGGTGAGATCAGAAACCCTTTTCTGGGCGAATCCCTGCAAACAGAACAAACTGCAAAGGATGGAAACGATGGTTATTTTCATGTTGATCATGCTGTAAATCAGACGGAAAATAACCATTTTTAGTTGCCTATTTGCCTTTTTTCTGCATTTCCTGCATGCGTTTCTGAGTTTCCTGCATTTGCTCCATTCTTTCCTGCCACTTCGATTTAGCCTTAGGTTTCAATCGATTAGCAGCCAGCTGGGCCACAATTTTGTCGTGGTCGATGATATAGTTCTGGATCACCCACTGCAGTACCAGCGTAATCAGGTTAGACACGGTATAGTACCAGGTCAGGGCTGAAGGCAGGCGGTTGAAGAAGAACAGGAGCAGAATCGGGAAGAAATAAGGCATGTACTTCAACATCGGATTGTTCTGATCCGGAGTCATGTTCATGTTGTAGATAGAAATCAGGAAGCTGGTGATAACCGCTGTCAGCGTAAACAAGCTCACGTGATCGCCAAACCAGGGAATATGGAAGGGAATCCGCAGAATCACATCGTAAATAGACAGGTCATCGGCCCAGAGGAAGTTTTCCCCGCGCAGCCCGATATAGGAGTTAAAGAAGCTGTAAAGCGCAAAGAATATGGGGATCTGCAACAGGGCGGGCACACATCCTCCGAGCGGGTTCACGCCGGCCTCGCGGAAAAGCTTCATCTGCTCCATGCCAAAAGTCTGCTGATCATCGCCATATTTGGCTTTCAATGCATCGATTTCCGGACGCAGAGCTTTCATCTTGGCACCGCTCAGGTAGCTGGAGTACACCAGCGGAGAGGTTACCAGGCGGATGAATATGGTCAGCAGCGCAATGGCCACTCCAAAGGATCCCACAAATGATTTGATGAAATCAAATACCGGCATCACGATATACTGGTTGATCGGACGAACAAAAGCATAGGGCCCCTGTCCGAGGTTCACGATCTTATCCATTTTCTCCACGCCGATATTGCGCAGGATCTTATAGTCATTCGGACCGAAATAGAACTGCATGGGCAGGGTTGCCTGGGCACCGGCGGGCAGTTTCTTTTCGAAATTGGCTTTTACCGCCACAATCAGACGTGATGTATCTTCAGTGGGAGTAGTCCACTCGATTTTCGCTTTATCGAACTTCTCCTTATTGATCAGCGTTGCATTGAAAAAGCGCTGTTTGAAACTCGCCCAGTGAACGGTTTCATCAAAGGTTTTCGAATTGCTGGAGAAAAGGTTGAAATAATCGTAATCACCGTTTTCAACCAGAATTAACTGCGATTGTTCGCGTTCGTATTTCGCATCTTTTTCCTGTTGCTGGGCGGCTACATTCCACTGCAGTTGCAGGTTTTGCTGCGGAATCATCGCATTGGTTCCGTTCAGGATCAGATTAAAGTCGATCAGGTAAGAACCCGGGCGGATTATATACTCCTGTACAATCGATTCTCCGGCATTTCCAAGGGCCTCATATTGCACCACATGATTTCCGTCGGCATCCTGTCCGGCAGATTTAAGGGCGAAATAGAGTTCGGAAGAAGCCGTGCTCTGATTGGGAGCGGTAAATACCGGAAAGCTGAACTGATCGCTGCCATCCTCGATTACCGAAACATGGCTGCTGTCGGCCCGGGTGAAGTTTTTCAGTTCCACCTGCACCGGCTGGCCGCCTTTATTGCTGAAACGAATGGAAAGCAGATCGGTTTCCACGGTGTGGAAGGACTCCTGTCCCACCAGGTGTTTAGCCCAACCTACTGCATTGGAATCCGGCATCAGGGCTACGGCCGCGGCACTGTCTTTCAGGCGTGCGGCTGCGGCCTCCTGTTTGGCCAGTTCAATTTTAGCCAGGGAGTCTTCCTGACGCTGGCGTTGTATTTGTAATTCCCGACTGTTTTTCGAAGAAATAAACAGATAAATAAACAATAGTACTCCTAACAGCACAAAACCAATGATAGTATTCCGATCCATGCTTTGCATCCGGTAAAGTTTTTAAGACCTGCGAAGATAGGTGAAAACGGGTGATGTGAAACGGCAGGGTCGTATCAGATCAGTTCGCTTTGCAAGAGGGGATTCTTAACCCCGTCTTTTTTCTCAGCGTATTCTTTGGCCGCTTTTACAAAATGAACAAAAATAGGTTGAGGGTTCTCCACGGTACTTTTCAGTTCCGGGTGGTATTGAACGCCTATAAAGAAGGGATGATGGGGTAATTCCACAATTTCAACCAGTCCGCTTTCTGGATTCTTGCCACTGGCAACCAGTCCGGCTTTTTCGAAATCCTCGAGGTACTGGTTATTGAACTCCCAACGGTGACGGTGCCGTTCGGAAATAGTGGTCGATCCGTAAATACGGTGAGCCAGCGTGCCCTCTTTAATTTCACAGGGATAAGCTCCCAGACGCATCGTACCTCCTTTGGCAGTAACTTCCTTCTGAGCTTCCATAAGGTCGATCACAGGGCGCTTGGTATTCGGATCCATTTCGGTGGAATGCGCTTCCGTCCAGCCCAACACATTGCGTGCATATTCGATCACGCTCATCT
>DATCJQ010000299.1:0-7509 GCA_036562745.1 Flavihumibacter sp. | reverse complement strand
GTATTGTACGGTGGTGACGGTGACGACACCATTTACATCAACAACAGCGAAACCTGCATCAATGGCGGAAAAGGAAACGACACGGTCATTGTGCAGGATGGCCGGAATTATACGTTTATTGGTTATGACAAATATCTGTTTGAGAATTACTATGGTATTTCAGGTGATGCAACGCCATGTGCGCCAGGGCGGGACTACATCGACTTTTCGGATGCGCCCTCTTCCGTCAACCTGAATTTTTCCGGACGTCGTGGGAATGACACGCTGATTTCCGGTCGTGGGAACGATAAGCTGTTGGGTGGCGGTGGCGCCGATTACCTGAAGGGCAATGCCGGTAATGACGATATTTATGGCGGTTCTTTTGAAACCAATGCAGCCGATGGCTATGCAGACACCCTGCTTGGCGGCGATGGTAGCGATCGCCTGTTTGTGGATGCGTATGATGTTGTGAATGGCGGCTCTGGTTACGATTATGCTGCCGTTCATGGCAGCGCCGGTGTGCACTGGGTTGGATATTCAAAATACAGCATTGAGAATTTCCAGGGTTCAACCGGGGATGATTACGTTGACTTTTCAGACGCAAAGGCCGGCTCTTATGGCACTGGTCGCTCTGGTCCTGAGCAGTTTGGCCTTTACCTGGATGGTCGAGGTGGCAATGATACCCTGATTGCTGGCGCCGGCAACGATATGGTGATTGGCAGTGACGGCAATGACGTGCTGCGTGGCAATGCCGGTAACGATCAACTTTGGGGTGGCGGCGGTAACGATAAATACCTGTTCTCGATGGGAGACGGGCATGACGTCATCAAAGAAGCCACTGGCGATGATGAAGTGATCTTTGAAGGTGCGGGCTTTAACGTGAAAAGTGTCGCATTCCTCAGGCAAGGTGAGAACCTGATTGTCGGTTATGGTTCAAATACCATTCTCATTGAAAATCAGTTTGCCTCGGCTAACCTGTCTGACTGGAGCTACGGTGTAAAGGCGGTTGAAACCTTTACATTGGATGGTCTCGGTTTGCAGATTACAGATGTCAACGCACTGGTGCAGCAAATCCATGCGTATGACGCAGCCCATGCGGAAGTAACGTTTACATCCGTTGCGGATGTCGCGGCAAACGCCGATGTGTCGGCCTTGATCGCGTCTGCCTGGAGCTAGACTGCACTAAAATAAGCGAAAGGGTCCGGATTCGGGCCCTTTTTGCTTTGAACTATTGATATTGCTAGTTCTTGGGGTGTATCCAAAATAGTTCTCGAACTAATGCAAATGAATGAAGAACTTCATCAATCGTTTTTCTATGATGAATAAGCAAAGTGAGAACCAGTCCACAGGTTAGAGAGAAATAGCTTCGGGGTTAGTCATCGGTGAAGCGTGACTGATAGGGAGGTTTTATGCGGAATTGTTTGGGTGATGCACGTAGGGGAGTTTGGGGAGACAACATTCAAGATACAGGAAACGAACTTGGCAAAATTCGCATGATATTTCGAAAAGCATTACATGCCTGGATTTGCTGGCTGGCTGACTTTTCCAGGAATTAGCACGGCTCCATAGGGAAAGTAACTGAGAGGTATTCACATGGGTATGATCACCCCCAGTTTCTTTGGGCTGTTCAATGCCCAAAGAGGCTTGATGGCGTCGCAAAATGCGATTAACGTCATTAACCATAATATTGCTAATGCAGCAACACCTGGCTATAGTCGACAGCGGGTCGATTTAATGGCTGCTCCCGCCTATGCCAGTCCATCCCTGTATATGTCGTTCGGAGGGCAGATTGGGCAAGGCACGCTTGTTCAGCAAATTACACGAAGTCGGGATCTTTTTCTGGATACTCAGTATCGGAAAAACAGCAGCAGTTATTTTACCGATGCAGTGACGGCCGATATTCTGCAACAGTTGGAATCGATTCTGAACGAGCCGACGGATAGCGGCATTAATTTTGCGATGCAGAGCTTTTTTGATGCGGCTCACGAACTCAGCTTGCATCCGGAAAGTGCAGCGGTTCGAGCGAGTTATGCGCAGGCCGCCATAGATATGCTTACAGTGTTTCAGCAACAGGGGCTGCAATTGGCCGATCTGAGGAAAAACCTGGTGGGCGATCCCAACGTCCCCGGCAGTTTTAACACCTGTCAGGCGGCAACCACCGTGGCCCAGGTTAATGAAATGCTGTCGCAAATTGCGGTGCTGAATAAAAGCATCGTGAGTGTGCGGGCTTCCGGCGCGGAACCCAATGATTTGCTTGATCAGCGGGATAAACTGCTTGATGAATTGTCCAATTTAGTTGATATCGATGTGCAGTATTATGACAACGGTCAGGTGGATGTCACCATTGCGGGGCAAAAAATGATCCGGGGCGTTGAGCTGCTTGATTCGTTGGAAGCTGTCCAGAACACTGGGACAACGCCCACACCAGATGATATGCCAATTTTAATTCGGACTAAAAATGGCGGTGAAATTCTTAATGATGGTACCGGCGCTGAAATTAAAGGCGGCACGCTCAAGGGCATTATTACGATGGGTGGTAATGCTCCAGAAACAACCACGATTAAGGGCATTTTGGACAAATTAAGCACCCTGCTGAATGAAATCGTGTCTCAGGTTAATACCTTGCAGCAAGCCGGGAGGGACCAGGATGGCAATCTGGGTGTGGTGTTTTTTGTGAACGATCCTTCGCTCAATCCACCGCAGACAATGGATCTGTTCCATTGGAAGGTTAACCCGGATATCGTGCAGGATCCCAGACTGATTGCGGCAGCGGCGGATGATCCAGATGCACCCGGTGGCTTTGCGGGAGAGGGCGACGGTAGCAATGCATTGGCGCTGGCCAACTTGCGTGATCAGGCGCTTTCGGCACTGGGTGGTGCAACTTTGGGGGATTATCTGAATGGTGTTGTGTCCAAACTGGGCATTGATAGTCAAAGTGCGCAAAACAGAAAGGATGGAGGTCTTAACCTGCTTGAAACAACAGATATGAAGCGGCAATCAGTTTCCGGAGTGAATCTGGATGAAGAAACTATTGATTTATTGCGCTACCAGCGTTCCATAGAAGCTTCGTCCAAAGTGATTAGCATACTGGATGAAATTATACAGACCATTATCAATATGGCAAGGTAAGCATTCCCCACTGCAGGATGCAGTCCACGCGACGCCAGGGATGGCAGTTTTCTTTACGAATCGGCAACCGGGAGGAGAGTAAGCATGACTACAGCGTTTTATACGGCTACATCAGGTATTATGGCGAACCAAATGAGGCTCAACGTCATTTCCAACAATATTGCCAATGTCAACACCCTGGGGTTTAAATCCAGTTCCGTCAACTTTGCGACGGTATTTGCCAATACCATTAGCGGTGGTAGTGCCCCAAACGGAACCATTGGCGGAACGAATCCCAAGCAGGTGGGCAATGGAACGATGGTCTATCAGATTGCCACCAACTTTGGCCAGGGTGGGACTGTTTTTACCGGACGAAGCACGGATTTGTACATTAACGGCAACGGGTTCTTTTGTGTTGAGCGCAATAGCATGAGGACTGGCAACAACCAGACGGATTACTATCTGACCCGTGCCGGCAATTTCAGTCTGGATGCGAATGGCAACCTGGTCACGGCATCGGGCGATCGGATTCGTGGGACCTCTCAGGTTTCTGGTAATTCCGCAGATAGCTTGGGACGCGTCCAAATTCCGCAGAAGTTTTTGGTGGTCAAAGATTTTGATGCTGACGGCAATTTGATTGCCACTCATTTTGCGCCGGTAGGGACGGATGAGGCAACCATTGAGGCTTCAATGGATCCTAATGCGGAAAGTCAAACTGTGACCGAAGTGGAAATGACCAGTTTTTCTGTAGGGCCAGACGGTGCGATTGCAGTGCAGTATTCCAATGGAGACGTGATTACGGTCCGGCTGAATCAGGCGACGGTGGATGCCAATCCGAATGATCCCAGTAAATGGCGTACGGAAATTGTTCATATTCCATACGAAGGAGGCACCTACGCATCCAGCAATGTCACTTCGGAAGACAAAGGGTCCGTTGATCAGATTGGCGCGACGGCGGTCTTTGATGGTGGCGTTGGTTTGGGGGTGGGTGACAATGGGATGGAAGGGATGCAGCTTCATATCCAGATGGCTGCTGTTACGAACCCCGAAGGCCTTATTTATGACGGTAATAATAATTACCTGCCCGGCCCAAACTCTGGCAGTGTGGAATTCGGTTCCGCTGCCGTGGGTTCCAGAGGGGCCATTAGTGCCGGTGCGCTGGAATCCTCCAACGTGGATCTTTCCGGTGAATTCACCAATATGATCATCACGCAGCGGGGATTGGAAGCCGCCAGTAAGATCATTCGGACACAAAGCGAAATTATGCAAACTATTCTTCAAATGGTTTAACTTTTTATTCCTCCACGCTCTATCTCTTTTGCAGGCTTTGCCTGCATTTTTTTTGAAAATTTTTTCACGTGGGTTGAACTTTATTTTCCAAAACTGACCTTTGACTATTTAAGGGATGGGCTTCATACTGAAAGAAGGCGTGGTGTGGTGGTGAAAATTTAAAGAGGAGAAACCGAGTGGCTAATGGTGACATCACGCTGATTATTCATGGTTGGAGTGATTGCTCGAAATCGTTCCAGGACCTGAAAGATTTCCTGGTTGCACAAGGAGTTGGCACCACCAAAACAATTTTTTATGCGGATTATGAATCCCGTGAGGACAATATCACTTTTAACGATGTGGTGGATGGCCTCCATCAGGAATTAATCAAACAAGGCATCATTGATCGCGATGGCAAAAAACTAAAGAATATCAATGTCATTGTTCATTCCACGGGGGGCTTGGTGATTCGCCATTGGTTGTGGCGATATTATTTCCAGTTTGGTTGTGTGTCTTCCGATTGTCCGGTGCGGCGGATTGTCATGCTCGCGCCTGCCAATTTTGGTTCGCCGTTGGCGCATCGGGGAAAATCCTTGTTAGGCGCATTTGTCAAAGGTCGATGGAAGGTCGGCGATTTGCTGGAGGTGGGGCGTCAACTGCTTAATGGGCTGGAGTTGGCCAGTCCGTACCAGTGGGCGCTGGCACATCGGGATCTGCTGGCGCCGGAACCCTGGTATCATCCCAGCGCGATTCAGTTGACGATTCTGGTGGGGATTCAGGATTACGAGGGACTCCGAGGGCTGGTGAATGCGCCGGGTACGGATGGCACTGTGACGATTGCCGGGACGCCGCTTAATACCGTCAAATTTTTGCTGGATTTTTCCAAAAAATCTCAAGGGAAAAAAACATTTGAGTGGATGGAGATTCGGGATCACTGCCGTTTTGCGTTCGGGGTTCTTCCGGGGTTGAATCACGGCAGTATTGTCCAGGCTATCCCCACGGCACGCAATGGGAAGATTCTCCGTGAGGTCTTGCTTCAGGCCCTGACGACAGGAGCTCGGCAGGGGTTTGAAGATGATTTTGAAGCACTGATTGACCATTTGAAGGCGGTAACGGCAGAAACGTATGCTGCCACAAGAAAGCCGAAATATCAGCAGTTTATTATCCGGGCGGTTGATGATCATGACGCGCCGGTTCGCGATTACACCCTGGCGTTTTCGGTGTGCGAAAAGCAGAGCGGAAAACCCTTAGCCGGCCCTTTGGAATTATTCAGCGCCGAAGTCCACAAGATGATGGTGGATGGAATTCATACCCATAGCGAGGACTCCAGTTACCGACGGCTGCATGTGAATGTGGACGCTGTGCAGGAACAGTTGAAAAAAGCCGAAGATGCTGCTGGCAAGCCGGTGATGCTCTGCCTGAACATGTTCATTCCGGCAGTGGACCGGGGCATTTATTATGACAACGACAATCTCCGGCAGATTGTTTTATTTGATCCGACTGCGCCGAAAGGGGATTATCCCTCTTTTTTGTACCCGAATACCACCACCTTGCTGGAAATGAAGGTTAGCCGAGACACCAGCTATGTTACGGTGAGTACGGAGCCGCGTGCCCATTAAGCGAGGATCGTATTTCCAGCGAATGGGGTGCAGGAGGATGAGGGTTCGTGCTCTCGCCGGATGAATGCCCTTTTCACCCGGAAACATGAATTTTTGGTCCAGTTTGAAACTTTATTGGCTGTGGTTGCGTATTGAAAACAGTCCAAGAACGAATGGAAGGGTACAATGGATGATATTGGTGCATCGTGGTGAAGCTCTGCGCTTTTAGGAAGTCGGCCATGCGCTTGTCCCTGTCCTTTGCCTGCCAAATCGGATTGCTGAGCTGTTTCTTGGCTTCCGTTGCAGCGTGGGCAGAGGAGTCGTCACTGGATAAAGGAGAGGCAGTGGCGCCTCCTGCTGTCGTTAAATTGCAGGCGACTGTTCAGAAAACAGAGAATTACCCCATTAATTTGGAAACGGTTCTCAAACTGGTTGAGGATCAGAATCTTCTGATTGCCAAGGATCGGAAAAACACCGAGATCTTCAAAAGTCGCTATCGGCAGCGACAGGCGGCATTATTGCCGAGTATCGAGGGATCCCTGAACCAGAGCCGCTTGGAAGGGGGACAGCAGATATTTGGCGGTGAAGTGTTTACAGTGGTCCGGACCACGGTTCAGCCTCAACTGACGGCTTCCTGGACATTGTATCCGGGCGGCAAGAATATTTATGAAATGCTGGCGGCCAAACGACGGGAGCAATCCGCTGGGTTTCTGCTCAAAGAAACCTATCAGGAGCAATTGGCTGGCGCTGCGCAGGATTATTACAAGCTGCTTGCAGCGCATCTCAAAAAAGGCGTGATTGTCCGTAGCCTGTTGCAGGCAGAGGAGCAAGTGAAGCTCAACGAGGCGAAGGTCAAGGCGGGGAATGGCATTCCACTGGATCTCTCCCGTGCGCGGACGAATTATGCTCAACAGGTTAGCAACCTGTTACAGGCGGAAACAGCTATCATCCAAGCGGAGCAGGATCTCCTGAATCGGCTTAATCTGGATTCATCGTTGCATCTCGTGCCGGATGTGGCGGAAGCACAGCGACGAGAACTGGTATCGGATGAAAGGACAGTACAGGCCTGGCTGGCGGAAAGCCTACCGTCGCATCCGTCCCTGCAAAACATGCAGGCTGAATTGAAAGCGCTCGGGATGGATTATAAGGCGACACGTTCGGATCTGATTCCATCTGTCACCGTGCGGGCTTACACCAACGGGACCGGTCCAGATTGGAACAGTTTGACTCGCACCAGTTATGGCGGTTTTTCGGTCAATATGAATCTGTTTGAGAATCTGGGCTTACAAGTCCCTTTGCGGATGCAGGAAAAAAAGAAACTGGTGGAACAAAAAACGCTGGAGCTTCAGAATCTGACCAGAAACATCGAAAGCCAGGTGGTGTCGGCTTATTTGAGTAGCCAGAACTATAAAAGTGCGATTGAAGCCGCTCAGCAGGAAGTCGATGCAGCGCAGGAAAGTTATGATCTGGCTGTGGGGCGTTTCAAGGCCGGTTACGGCATTAACCTGGATGTTCTGGATGCGGGTGCGGCTTTGGAAACGGCCCGGAATAATCT
>DATCJQ010000270.1:0-17190 GCA_036562745.1 Flavihumibacter sp. | reverse complement strand
GGATTCAGCTTACCCGCAGCCTCGGTTCAAACCTCACCAACTCCTTGTATATATTGGATGAGCCCTCGATCGGATTGCATTCCCGCGATACGGAGCGACTGATCGGTGTGCTGAAAAATTTGCGTGATCTCGGCAATACCGTGGTGGTGGTGGAACATGATGAAGCCATGATGAGGGAAGCCGACTATATTATCGATATGGGACCGCTCGCCTCGCACCAGGGTGGAGAAGTGGTGGCCGCCGGCAATTACGAAGAGATCATCGCAAATAAAAAAAGTTTAACCGGAAAATACCTCAAGGGCGAACTGACTATCGACGTACCGGCAAAGCCTCGAAAATGGAATCGCTCCGTGATTGTGAAAGGCGCTCGTCAGCACAATCTGAAAAATATTGATGTGGAATTTCCGCTGGGTGTGTTTACGGTGGTAAGCGGTGTGAGTGGAAGCGGCAAAACAACCCTGGTTAAACAGATTTTATACCCCGCACTCCAAAAGTTGAAGGGGGAAGCGGCTGATAAGGTGGGAATGCATCGGGCCATCGAGGGGGACGTCGATTTTATCACCCAGGTGGAACTGGTGGATCAGAATCCGATCGGAAAATCATCGCGCTCGAACCCGGTAACCTATATCAAAGCCTATGATGAAATCCGCGATCTCTTTGCTTCGCAGCCGCTGAGCAAAATGCGTGGGTTCCAGCCCAAACATTTTTCCTTTAACGTAGATGGCGGTCGTTGTGATGCCTGCAAAGGCGAAGGCGAGCAAATCGTTGAGATGCAGTTCCTCGCGGATGTACATCTCACCTGCGATGTCTGCGGTGGCAAACGTTTCAAGGAAGAAGTGCTGGAAGTGACTTACCAGGAGAAAAATATTTACGACATCTTACAGTTAAGTGTAGACGAAGCGCTGGAATTTTTTGCGAAGGAAAAGGATGTGGTCAACAAGATCAAGGCGCTGAGTGATGTGGGACTGGGTTATGTGAAACTCGGTCAATCATCCGACACGCTATCGGGCGGGGAAGCTCAACGCGTGAAGCTGGCATCCTTCCTCGGGCGCGGTCGCGCACAGGGACATATCCTCTTCATTTTCGATGAGCCCACTACCGGCCTGCATTTTCACGATATCAAAAAGCTGCTGGCATCTTTTAATGCCCTGGTGGAACAGGGACATACCATTCTCGTAATCGAACACAATACCGATGTAATCAAGTCGGCCGATTGGGTGATTGATCTGGGTCCCGATGCCGGCGATGGTGGCGGGGAGCTGGTGTACGCGGGACTGCCATCCGGGTTGAAAAAGAATAAGAAGAGCTGGACAGCCAAATTCCTGCCTTAAGCCATTCGTCTTGTGAAAATGAACGCACAATGCATCAAAATTAAAAAGCCCCGCTTCAATAGTGGGGCTTTTTAATTTAGTCTTTTATCAATCGAATGTAGGTTTTGCGCCTTCGTTTATGAAGTGCTGGTGCAGGTTAGCGCAGCCGGTCGAGACTTTTAATCAATTTTTCGTCCTTACGGATTCCTTTCGCGGCCAGGAAAAGGAAGATGATCATTGCAATGGGTAAGAGTCCGCCCCATTGATAGGTGCCCTGAACCATATTGATGGATTTCTTGAAGGCTTCCACGGAATAAACCTGCAGTGCCACCACGGCGGCAGAAAGCAGGAGGCCGATTACGGCCAGTTTAAATTGCGTGGGACGATTTTTATACAGGAAGATGGCAACCAGCGACATTGCTGCAATACCAATGGCAAGCGCAAAGGAGAGCAGGCTTTCGGTAGCCAGGAAATTACGGACACTGTTATCAGCCAGCGTTGCGCTGAAAAGCGGAACCTTGGCCATGGCTATGCCGCAAATCGCAGCCAGGGCCAGCCAAACGGTTTGAATACGTTGAATCATAGTTGAGGCTTGTTAGGGATATAAAGATATTCCTTATCCCAGTTCAGGATAGAGCGGGAATTGCGCCATGAATTCGTTTACTTTTTTGCGAACACCGGCCAGGATGGCTTCATCATCGGCATTCATCAGAACGGTATCGATGGCATCCACCACAAATTCCATATGTTCCTCTTTCATTCCTCTGGTAGTGATTGCGGGAACGCCCACACGAATACCGGAAGTGATAAAGGCTGATTTATCATCGAAGGGAACCATGTTTTTGTTCAGGGTGATATCGGCCTTGCCCAATACCTGCTCGGCTTTTTTACCGCTGATATCTTTATTGCGAAGATCGATCAGCATCAGGTGGTTGTCGGTACCGTTGCTGATAATCTGGTAACCGCGCTTAACGAAAGCGGTTGACATAGCCTGTGCGTTGGAGATAATCTGTTTGGCGTAAGCAGTGAAGTCGTCGCTCAGAATTTCTCCGAAAGCCACGGCTTTACCCGCAATTACATGCTCCAGCGGTCCGCCCTGGGTTCCCGGGAACACAGCCATATCGATCAGGTTGCTCATCATGCGGATATTACCCTTGGGATCCTTGAGTCCGAAAGGATTTTCGAAATCCTTCTTCATCAGGATGATGCCACCACGGGGTCCGCGTAATGTTTTATGGGTGGTGGAGGTTACAAAATGACAATGTTCAAAGGGCGAGCTCAGCAGGCCTTTGGCGATCAGTCCCGCCGGGTGCGCCATATCGCACATCACGAAAGCGCCGATTTCGTCGGCTACCTTACGGATTCGGGCATAATCCCAGTCACGGCTGTACGCCGAAGCGCCGCAGATAATCAGTTTGGGTTTTTCTTCGCGGGCCACTTTCTCCAGCATGGCGTAATCAACCAGTCCGGTTTCTTTTTCCACGCCGTAGAATACAGGCTTATAGAGCTTACCACTGAAATTTACGGGAGAACCATGGGTAAGGTGACCACCCATGCTCAGATCCAGTCCCAGGATTTTATCGCCGGGCTGGAGGATAGCCAGCATCAGTGCGGCGTTGGCCTGTGCACCACTATGAGGTTGAACGTTTGCGTATTCGCAGTTAAAAATCTGTTTGAGCCGGTCGATCGCCAGTTGCTCTACCTGATCCACGATTTCACAACCACCGTAGTAGCGACGACCGGGATATCCTTCCGCATACTTGTTGGTTAATACACTGCCCATCGCCTTCATTACCTGCTGAGAGGTGAAGTTTTCAGATGCAATCAGTTCAATTCCATGACGTTGACGTTCTAATTCCTTGCCAATGAGGTCGAATACCAGTGTATCTTGGAGCATGCTTTCAAATTTGCCGCAAAAATACAGCATCGTATCCAATTGATACCTTTATTCTATTCACTGGGATTTTTTTTCCTATTTTCACGGCCGCTAAGGCCTGTTGGTTACAGGCTCATAAAACAGTCGGATGAAAGCGATTATTCCCGTAGCGGGTGCTGGTACCAAGCTGCGACCCCATACATACACCCAGCCCAAGGCACTGATTCCACTGGCAGGCAAAACCATATTAAGTTTTATTGTAGATCAGTTGGTGGAGGCCGGTGTGCGTGAGTTCATATTTATTGTGGGTTATCTGGGCGAGAAGATTCAGGATTTTGTGGAAGAGAAATATCCGCACCTCCAGAACCATTTTGTGCAGCAACATGAGCGCATGGGCATTGGTCATGCCATCTTACTTACCCGCGAAATAGTTAAGGATGATGAGATTATCGTGGTGCTGGGCGACAGTATCTGTGAATATGACGTGAAAACCGTACTGGAGTCACCCAGTTCCCAACTGGGCGTGAAGCGCGTGGATGATCCCCGCGATTTCGGTGTGGCTGAAATCAACGAAAACGGGCAAATCACCCGCGTGGTGGAGAAACCGCAGATCCCCAAGTCGAATATGGCCCTGGTGGGTATCTATAAGATACGTGAAACCCATCTGCTCTTCGATTGCCTGGATAACAATGTAAAGCAGAATCTGACTTCCTATGGCGAATTCAACCTCACCGATGCCCTGGAATGCATGATTGCCGGGGGAGCCATCCTGCACGCGTTCAAAGTGCAGAACTGGTTCGATTGCGGGAAAAAGGAAACCCTGCTCGCCAGCAATGCCACCCTGCTCAAGAAAATGGGACAGTCGATTGCGGCGGATAAGGCATTTGAAAATACGATCATCGTGCCGCCGGTTAGCATTGCCGCGGGCTGTGATATCTCCAATAGTATTATCGGCCCGAATGTGGCCATCGGCGAGTGTGTGACCATCACCGATTCCATTATTAAGGATTCCATCATCGGTGCCTTCTCGGATTTGAAGGATATCGTGCTGACGCAGTCGCTGATCGGATCCGATACCGAGGTGCGGGGCGAAAGCCGGAGCCTCAATATTGGCGACAATACCGAAATTGACCTCGGAAAACGCTAATCAAGTACATGGATAAATTATTCAGCAGGAACCGAATCACCAGTTTGTTGGGGATTGAATATCCCATTATTCAGGCCGGTATGATCTGGGCCAGCGGCTGGAGACTGGCCTCTGCGGTGAGCAATGCGGGCGGACTCGGCATCCTCGGTGCGGGAAGCATGTATCCCGATGTATTGCGCGAGCATATCCGCCAGACCAAAGCAGCCACCGATAAGCCTTTTGGCGTGAATCTTCCGTTGTTGTATCCTTCCATCGAAGAGCATATCAGCATTATCGGGGAAGAAGGTGTGAAAATAGTGTTCACTTCGGCGGGAAATCCGGCAATCTGGACTCCCCGGCTTAAGGAGAAGGGCATCAAAGTAGTGCATGTGGTGTCGAGCAGCCGTTTTGCCGTTAAAGCAGAACAATGCGGTTGCGATGCCGTGGTAGCCGAAGGTTTTGAAGCGGGCGGACACAATGGTCGGGAGGAAACCACCACCCTGGTGCTGGTGCCGGCCGTGCGCGAAGCCGTGTCCATTCCGGTAATTGCTGCCGGCGGAATTGCCACCGGCCGACAGATGCTGGCCGCGATGGTGTTGGGCGCCGATGCGGTTCAGATCGGAACCCGTTTTGTGGCCAGCGAAGAAGCCAGCAGTCACCCTGCATTTAAGGAAGCCCTGTTGAAATCGGGTGAGGGCGATACCCAGCTCAGTCTGAAGAAGCTGGTTCCGGTGCGGCTCCTCAAAAATGCTTTCTTCCGACAGGTTTGGGAAGCCGAGCAGCGGGGCGCCGGCGAAGAGGAACTTAAAGCGCTGCTGGGGAGGGCCCGGGCCAAAAAAGGTATGTTCGAGGGCGACCTCGATGAGGGTGAACTGGAAATCGGCCAGGTAAGCGCCATCATAAAAGAAATTCTGCCGGCTAACGAAATTATTCGTAATTTAATTTCTGAATTTAAAGCCGCTGCGGAAACCAGTTACTATTAATACTGCAGGTATGAAACAAGCTTACAAATTTTTCCTGCTTACGGGAACATTGTTTTGTGCACAGTTTGCCCTGGCAAATAATGGTGATACTCCCCGTCCCGATTTGCCCGTTGATAAAAATGTAGTGCACGGTGTTGTGGTGGATGCCACTACCAAAAAGCCTGTTGCAGGCGTAATCGTTTCAGTGTCCAATCAGAATAAAAAAGTAAAGAAAGAAGTCGCCACCGACGCATCGGGATATTTTAAACTGGATGAATTGCCGGCAGGCCAGATCCATATTTACTTCGACAAAAAAGGCTATAAGATATTGAAGAAAAGTTCGGTTACCGTCAAAGACAAAGCCGTACTGAAGCTGAATGTTGATCTTGAGGAAGAAGGAAGGGATGCCGTATTTGAACATCCTGCCCTCCGCTTACTGGATGGTATATTTTGAGATAGTATTTTACAAGAGAAAAGAGCCTGGTACATACCAGGCTCTTTTTTTCATAGTAAGGCAGGGTGGCGGTTGTGGATTGCT
This sequence comes from Flavihumibacter sp., assembly GCA_036562745.1. Taxonomy (GTDB): domain Bacteria; phylum Bacteroidota; class Bacteroidia; order Chitinophagales; family Chitinophagaceae; genus Flavihumibacter. Next base: position 11,378 of record DATCJQ010000270.1, on the reverse strand, counting down.
ATCCTTCTTTATAACTCCGTTTCGCTGTGTATTTGAATTATGTTATTTTTATTTTCAATCACCGTACCCGGTTCAGAAAAATAGGATTTGTATTTGTTATATACTGCTTCAGACTGTTTCACACCATTAATCAGTAACTCGCCTTCGTGAAATGCAATACGGTAGTTATTGCGGTCTTTAATCAACCCCTCCGTATGCATTTCGGAAATCATTTTCATGTATCCCCTTAATTCGGTGCCTGCCTTTTCCAATTGAATTTTGGCTTTCTTCAGTTCCTCTTCCACTTTTGGGAGCGTTCTCTGCATTTCCGATTTAATTTTTTCCCTCTGCTTGAGAACCGTTTCTTTCATCAGGCCCTGCTCAATTTCCAGTTTCTCCATGGCTTTCTCCACGGATTTCAATTGCTCCGCCAGCGCGTCGCTGCTCAGTACATTCTGCAGATGGCTGTTCAGTTGCTCTTTTGATTCAATCAAGTGCTGCCGGGCTTTATTGATTTGCTCCTGAAACTCCGCCGGGTTAAATCGCTCCAGCGAAGTCTCCATTGCCTGCTGTACCCTGATCCAATCCTTCTCCGCTATTTGCCTGCCAAGTTTTTGGACAGCTTCGTCGATGCTCCGGATATGCGCCTCCAGCGAGCCGGGAACGGTATCATTATCTTCGTATGCCCCGATTGCCGGTACTGTGACGCGCTCTATTACTTTGTTCTCTTCGTCATTTTCAGCAACCTGTTCTTCAGCTGTCAGGTCGCCGAACAAACCGGAAAAATGTGTGAACGGGAAGGCGCCGGCAGTATTTACAATCAGGATACTGGCGACCGTTAAAAACTGGCAGATGATGCGATTCATGGTAGGATGGTTTTGATTTACGAATTTGTTCGTATGAAAATACGAATCGTTTCGTAATATCAAAGCCTTTTAAGAAAGATTAACATTCGGGGCAAAAGCTGGGCAGGTTAAAAAAACGCCGGTCAGATTGTTCCGACCGGCGTTGGTATTCATTGTTAGCCCTTCATTATAGCCCATTTCCACAGTTCCTTCCAGGTCACTTTCTTGCCATACATCAGGATACCGGTGCGATAGATCTTCGCAGCCAGCCAGGTAGTGGCAAAAAATCCTCCAATCAACAGGGCGATTGACAGAATCAGTTGCCATGCAGGCACACCGTAGGGAATACGAGCCATCATCACAATAGGCGAGGTGAGGGGGAACAGACTGCCGAATACAGCCATGCCGCCATCGGGATTATTGATCGCCTGGGTCATAATCACGAAAGCGAAAATGATGGGCATGGTGATGGGCAGCATCAGTTGCTGAGCGTCCTGCGGATCCTCATTCACCGCACTGCCTACCGCCGCAAACATGGATGAATACAGCAGATAACCGCCGAGGAAATAAACGATGAATATCACCACAATAAAGGCGAAGTTGATAGACTGCAAATTGCTCATGATACCGGATATCATTCCGGATTTGCCCGAGGCATTCGCAACTTCCATAGCTCCCTGTGCAGCAGTAGCCTGATCGATTGCTTCGGGAAAGAATAACGGCAATAGCATCTGCACGCCGATCATCAATACCCCCCAGATGATGAATTGCACCAATCCCACTGCGCCAATACCAATGATCTTGCCCAGCATCAACTGATAAGGTTTTACGCTGCTTACCATTACCTCGGCGATGCGGTTGGTTTTTTCTTCCATCACACCGCGCATAACCATGGTGCCATAGATGAAAAGAACCAGGTAAATCAGGAATCCACAGATGAATCCAAGGGCGGTGGCAAATCCTGCATTACCCTGTTTGCCATCTTTCTTTGCCACTTTTAAATCAATGGCAGCGCGGTTACTGTCCACCGTGGCAAGCGTTACACCCGGAGCCAGCAGTTGTTCGAGGCTGGTTTTTTCAATGGCTTTGTTCAGGCGGCTTTCAATTTTTTCCTGTGTCATCAGTCCCACGTTGCTGCGGCTGTTATACACCAGGCTGTCGCGCAGGCCGATGCTGTCGGGCAGAATGATATAGCCGGAGTATTTCTTTTGTTTCAGATCCTGATCCAGGCTATTGGCATCGCCATCCTTCAGCAGGAAAAATTCCATACCCTTATCGGATTTGATTTTTCCATCCAGTTGGCCTTTGGTGTCGACGATGGCTACCTTAATATTGTCCTCGCCTTTCACGCTGAAATAAATTATCAGCGCGTACAGACCAAAAATAAAGAGCGGCAGGAGGATGGTCGAAAGCAGAAATGTTTTTTTGCGAACACGCGACAGGAACTCGCGTTGTATGATGATGAGTGTCTTGTTCATGTGAGCTGTTTTGGTTGGTTAGGCAGGTTGTTGCTGGAAGCTTCTGGTTACGGCGTTGGTGCCTTCCACCAGTTGAATGAAGATGTCGTTCAGCGAGGGCAGAATTTCATTAAAGCCCAGGATCGGTATATCCTTCCTGATTAGTTCTTCCAATACCTGGTTGGTGCTGCTGCCGTCGGTAATTTGCAGCACCCGTTCGCCGCCCTGCGCTTTCACAATCTGGAAATGGCTTGAAGGCGGTATCGTGACATTTTCTGCAGTCTGCACGCTGAACAGATGTTTTTTGAACTGCTGCTTAACATCCTTCACTTTACCGTCGAGGATTTTTTTGCCTTTATTTACCAGGATGATCTGGTCACAGATTTCTTCCACCTGCTCCATCCGGTGGGTACTAAAGATAACGGTGGAACCCCTTTTCGCAAGTTGGTAAATCTCTTCCTTAATAAGATTGGCATTTACGGGATCCAGTCCGCTGAAGGGTTCGTCGAGGATAATCAGTTTCGGTTCATGCAGTACGGTAGTAACGAACTGGAGTTTTTGTCCCATTCCTTTACTGAGATCCTCCACCTTTTTGTTCCACCAGGTCTGCATTTCGAATTTTTCGAACCATTGTTTCACTTTTTCGAGGGCTTCTGCCTTGGAGAGTCCCTTTAACTGGGCGAGGTAAACAGCCTGTTCCCCGATCTTCATTTTCTTATAGAGGCCACGTTCCTCGGGCATGTAGCCGATGTGGAGGATATCTTGCTCTGCTTTGAACGGTTTCCCGTCGAAAATCAGCTGCCCCTCATCCGGATAGAAAATCCCCGTGATCATGCGCAGCAGGGTGGTTTTGCCGGCGCCATTGGGACCGAGCAGTCCGAATATGCTGCCCCTTTCAATGGTAAAACTGATATCATCTACGGCCCGGTGTGCGGCGTAGTACTTTTTTAAATTCCGAACATCCAGAATTGACATAAGCGGTTTTTTTCTCGTGTATGGTTTACTGCTAATTGGATGCACCAAATGCAGAAATATTACAGGGTCTGAAAATTATTTGCTACAAATGGCCAACTGGCGGGCAATTCGTTCACCGTCCATGGCCGCACTCACGATACCGCCGGCATAACCTGCGCCCTCACCGGCCGGGTAAAGATTTGAGATCTGCGGATGAATAAGTGTATCGGGGTCGCGGGGAATCCGGACCGGAGAAGAGGTTCTCGACTCCGTTGCCACCACCACCGCATCCCGGGTATAATAGCCTTTCATCTTTTGTCCGAAAGCTTTAAAACCCTCGGCCAGGCTCTGGTAAACAAAGCCCGGAAGCACATCCCATAGCGGTGCCGGCTTAACGCCGGGAAGATACGAACAATCCGGCAGGTCGGTGGAGACTTTGCGACTAACGAAGTCGGTCATCCGAAGTGCCGGGGCCACCAGTTTTCCTCCGCCCACCGCCCAGGCTTTCTGTTCCACGGTGCGCTGAAAGGCCAGGGCAGCCAGGGGATTGCCCGGATCCTTCCAGTCCTTCGGCTCGATCGATACCACCATACCCGAATTGGCATAGGGGTTATTGCGCTTGGAGGGACTCCATCCATTCACCACCAGCTCGCCCTCGGAAGTGGATGCTGGCGCGATGATACCGCCCGGACACATACAGAAGGAGAATACGCCACGGTTATTGACCTGCTGCACCAGGCTATAGGCCGCGGGGGGCAGCCAGGGACCGCGGTCGGTACATTTATATTGGATGCTGTCGATCAGTGATTGAGGATGTTCGATCCGAACCCCGAGTGCAAAGGGCTTGGCTTCGATCAAAATGTTCTGGCAATGAAGCAGTTCGAATATATCGCGGGCCGAATGACCGGTGGCCAGAATCACGGCCTCGCCCTCGAATCGGTTACCCGAAGCTGTTAGGACGCTTTTGATCCGGTTCTCCTGCATTTCGAAAGCCGTCAGCTTTTCGCCAAAAAGGAACTCGCCGCCACTGGCCAGGATCTGTTCGCGCATGGCCACCATGATATGAGGCAGTTTATTGGTGCCAATATGCGGGTGTGCTTCGTAGAGAATCCGTTCATCTGCCCCGAACTGCACAAAGAGCTGCAGGATGCGCTCAATATTGCCCCGCTTGGTGGATCGCGTATACAGTTTGCCATCGCTATAAGTACCTGCGCCACCCTCGCCGAAACAGTAATTGCTTTCGGGGTTGACCCGACCCTCCTTGTTCATGGCAGCCAGGTCGCGGCGGCGGGCGCGTACATCCTTCCCGCGTTCGAGGATAATGGGACGGATGCCCAGTTCAATGAGCTGAAGGGCTGCGAAAATTCCGCAGGGGCCGGCGCCAATTATAATTACCTGCCGGTCAGCCCTTCTTACATCGGGAAAATTTACATAGGTGCGCGGGCGCTCAATAAAGGGCTCGTCAATAAATGCCTGCAGGGTAAGGTTGATCCGGATCTGCCGGCTCCGGGCGTCCATGGATTTTTTCAAAATATGGTATCCGGTGATTTTTGACCGGGGCTCCCCGCTGGCCGAAACCAGATAATCGAGCAGGGCGGAAGGGTCGGAGGCCTCAGCCGGACTCACTTGAATGGTGAATTTTTTTTGCATGGTTAGGTAGTTGTCCTAAAACAGCGCAAAAGTACTGTCTGAGATTTTACCGTCGCGTAAAAACACTTCTTTTATCTTTGCAACCCCTTTCATGAATACAACAACATCAAGAAAGTTGTATCTTAATTTATCGCTTATGTCCATGTTTTCGTTTGCCAACATACGAACCGTTGGTCTGTTGACCTTGCTGGCACTTGCCGGATGCGCCCGTTCCTATCAGCCTTCCCGCGTTGAATATGAAAAAGTTCGTATTACGGCCCAGTCGCCCCGTGATCCTCAGCTCGAATCGCTCTTAAAACCTTATGCAGACAGTGTTAACCTCAGCATGAATAAGGTGATAGGAGAAGTGGAGCGCACCCTGGAGAAAAAAATGCCCGAGGGTACGCTGAACAATCTGCTGGCCGATGCCATGCTGGCCGGTGCGCGCACCGTGTTTGGCGACCGTGTACAACTCGCCTTTGTGAATTACGGCGGTGTACGGAGTCTGCAGTTGCCCGCCGGACCCCTGACGATCGGTCGTGTGTTTGAGCTGATGCCCTTCGAAAATATTCTGGTGATTCAGGAAGTTCCCGGTGCGGTATTGCAGCAGTTTCTGAATAAGATGGCCGAACGCGGTGGCTGGCCCAGCGCAGGCGTGCAGTATACCATTAAAGATAAGAAGGCTATTAATGTATTAATAAACGGTAAACCCCTGGATCCTGCTGCTACTTATGTGGTGGCCAATTCGGATTATATCGCCAACGGGGGGGATGACTGCCATATGTTGCGTGATATCCCTCAAATAAACAAAGGGGTACTTGTACGGGACGTGTTTCTTCAATATTTTGAATCACTGAGCGCCCGGGGAATAAAAATTAATGCACAGTTGGAAAACAGAATAGTAAATGCTGACTAGAAGAAAATTTATCCAATCGGCCACGATGGCAACCGGAGCCCTGCTGACTCAAAGGGTAGTGGGACAGGAATGGATGGAAGAAAGTCCGGTAAAACAATTAACCATATTACATACGAACGACGTGCACAGTCGCCTGGAGCCCTTCCCGATGGATGGAAGTCGCAATCAGGGCTTGGGCGGGGTGGCGGCCCGTGCCGCGGCCATCAATAAGATCCGGGCTGAGCGTGAGCACGTATTGCTGGTGGATGCCGGTGATATATTCCAGGGAACCCCCTATTTCAATTTCTACAAGGGTGAGGTTGAAATCAAGGCGATGGCAGCCATGGGTTATGAAGCCGTAACTATGGGCAACCATGATTTCGATGCGGGACTCGAAAATTTTGCGACACAGTTAACGCACGCGAATTTTCCTGTTGTGATCGCCAACTATGATTTCACCGACACACCGATGGAGGGGAAATCAAGACCTTATCATATCATTAAGAAGGGCTCTTTGAAAATCGGACTAACAGGTGTTGGTATTGAGATGAAGGGACTGGTGCCTGACAACCTGGCCGGAAACACCAAATATCTGGATCCGATTCAGGCAGCGAACCGCTGGGCCGAGTACCTGAAGAAGAAAGAAGGATGTGATATGGTAGTGTGTTTATCGCACCTGGGTGATAAGTATAAGGAAAATAAAGTGTCGGATGAAATTTTGGCACGCGAGTCCGCCAATATTGATGTGATCATCGGCGGACATACACATAGATTTTTTGATGCACCTATTGTGTATAAAAATAAATTTGGGTCGGATGTTATAGTGAACCAGGTAGGGTGGGCCGGAATCGTTCTAGGCCGCATGGACTTTGGGTTTCAGCCGAATAAAAAGAAAAATTTGGAGGCTGCACACAGTGTTATTATAGGGGAAAAAACAAGTGAGTAAAAAGTTTTTTTTTCAACGAAAAAATTTGATATTCGTCCCCCTGCGTTAATTTTTTATCAACGTACTGTTAACTAAAAAAACTTCACGTTCAGAAATGACCAAAACCTTAGATACCGTCTGGAATAGTTGTCTGGAGATCATCAAGGATATCGTGGAGTGGCAGCATTTCAAAACCTGGTTCGAGCCCATTAAACCCGTTGAACTCAAAAATAACGTTCTCGTCATTCAGGTACCCAGTCAGTTTTTTTATGAGTATCTTGAAGAACACTACGTAAACCTGTTGGCAAAAACATTGCGCAGGGTGTTGGGGAAAGACGCGCAATTGGAATATCGTATCATGGTAGACAGCGGGAATCATAAGAATAAGCCTTTGACGATGGACGTACCCGCCCATGGTTATAAGACTTATGCGAATAATGAGATGGACTTTCCGCTGGTGATCAATAATCCGGTTAAGAATCCTTTCGTGATTCCCGGGTTGAAGAAAATGCAGATTGATCCACAGCTTAATCCCATATATACATTCGATTCCTATATTGAAGGTGATTGCAACCGCGTGGCTCGTCGTGCCGGCAAAACGGTGGCGGAAAAACCGGGTGCCAATTCTTTCAATCCCCTGGTAATTTATGGAGGGGTAGGTTTGGGTAAAACTCACCTGGCCCAGGCCATCGGTAATGAAGTAAAGCGTCTGCATCAAAATAAGGTAGTGCTCTACGTTAGTTCCGAAAAATTCATCAACCAGTTTGTGGATCATAGCCGGAACAATGCGATCAACGATTTCATTCATTTCTATCAGTTGATCGATGTTCTGATTATTGATGATGTGCAATTCTTTAATCGTGCCGAGAAATCGCAGGATGCATTTTTTGCCATCTTCAACCACCTGCATCAGTCGGGTAAACAGCTGATCCTTACCTCCGATAAGGCTCCCAAGGATCTGGAAGGGGTGCAGGAGCGGCTGCTGAGCCGGTTCCGCTGGGGACTGAGCGCCGATCTGCAGGTGCCCGACTATGAAACCCGGATCGAGATCCTGGAGCGGAAAATGAAAAATGACGGCCTGGATATGCCGCGTGAAGTGGTGAAATATCTGGCTTACAATATCAACAACAACGTTCGGGAGCTGGAAGGGGCTTTGATCTCTCTTTTGGCACAATCTTCGCTTAACCGTAGGGAAATTGACCTCGATTTGGCCAAGAAAGTACTCCGTAACTTTGTGAAGACATCTTCCAAGGAAATCACTATTGAAGCTATCCAGAAGATGGTGTGTGATTATTTCGATGTCCCCTACGAAAAACTCCTGCAGAAGACTCGTAAGCGGGAAATCGTACAGGCTCGCCAGATCACCATGTACCTGGCCAAGTCATTTACCAAGAATTCCCTGAAAACCATTGGGGAGCATTTTGGCGGCCGGGATCATACCACCGTGATTCACAGTTGTCAAACGGTGAAGGACCTGATGGATACGGATACCATATTCCGTGAGAACGTAATGGAATTGCAACAGAAAGTGCAATTAGCCGCCCTCTAGGTATTTCCTGGCGGGTTATCATAAACAAAAAAGCTGCGCAAATATTTGGGTAATAATCAGTTTAATACCTATTTTTGCGCTCCCTGAATGAATAATTCAGGACCCGGTAGGTGAGGTGCCTGAGTGGCCGAAAGGGCCGGTTTGCTAAACCGTTGTACGGGCTTAAACCTGTACCGAGGGTTCGAATCCCTCCCTCACCGCGAAATGAACGCAGTCCAAATGGACTGCGTTTTTTTATGCAGGACGAAGGGGACGAAGGGCCGAAGGGACGAAGGGACGAGGGGACAAAGGGAACGAGGGGACAAAGGAGACAAAGGGGACGAGGGGACAAAGGACCTAGTGACTGAGGCGGCGATTGATGATGATATAAGCAACCAACATATTCGGAACCCAACAGAGCCAGGCGACGCTACGATAGGCTACCAGGTAATCGAGGAATAGCATCAGCAGGGGCAGCCATATCCGCAGCGTCACAGCTGCAAAACAGCCCGCATAACTATAGATCATCAAACGCTGGTGTTGGGTGATCTTTCCTTCTCTGATACGCAAATAGGCCAGCAGGGTGCTTGTTGTCCGAAATAGATTGCAGGGTACAGACCAATCAGGATCGCAAAAAAAGCAAATACAATTTTTGAAATTCTTTCTGCCATAATGGTTGATTTAAAACCTTAAGGAATCGCCGTTCTATGTATAATGGCCGGTTGCGGATACACCAAATCTTACTGACTAAAAAAAAGAGAAGTTGAACAGGGTAAGCGGAGCAGGTGTCGATCTGGTATACGGCAAATGAGGTTTTATCGGAAGTCGCGCCAAAATAAGCGAAAAATTTCCTTGCTCCTGCGAATCAAAATGTTAATCACATGAATAGGCAGGCGCCAGCCGGATTTCCATGCGTTGAGCGGGCAAAGAAAGACGGTTTGTGGGCACGGTGATTTAGTCAGGACGCTTTGGCGGGTACACCCTTCACCGTTACGCCTGCCGGCACATCGCGGGTAACGACGGCACCGGCGGCTACTATCGCATTATCGCCAATTTCCACTCCTTTCAGAATGACAGCATGGGCGCCAATCCACACGTTGCGCCCAATTTTTACCGGAGCTGATATCAGATCGTGTTCGTTCAGCACGCCGGGTACAGATGTGTTGAAATTATTGTCAGAAATATAAACATAGGGGCCGATTTTAGTCCCGTCGCCAATACTTATCGACAAAACACAATCGATCGTCAGGAATCGGTTCCCCCATACATTTGAACCGATTGTGATGATTCCGTTTTGTCCTTTATCGTTATAGGAAAGCAATGCGCCGTAGTCGTCGATATAAGTGTGAGCACCGATGGAAATACAGGAGGGATTTCTAGGTACATTCACCGAGCGTCCAACCAATGTGCCTTTACCGATGTGCACACCTCTCATGCGAAGTATCGCGGTGTCGATTCGTCTGCGTAGTGCTGCAATGTATTTTATCATAGACGAAAATTTTAGAAAGGACAAAGTTTGTGCGCCGGGTTTTCCAGGATGGATTCCTTTAGCTGCGTATGGACGAATAAAAATCAGTGAGACGCTTGGCAAGATAATAAGCCGGACTTGCAAAATCGCGATACACTACTTCCTCGCCGCCGAAATTTTTCTTAAACTGATTTACTCCGGTAAACTTTTTGTAATCCTGATCAGAGGGGAGAGAATAGCCGCCAAAATCATAAATATGGAATCCTTGCGATTTGAAATGCTCGATCGCTTTATAGTGCATGAATTTATTGGCCGCTCCGATTTCATTCTTTTTGATATGATCAATGAAATAGCGTCCGGATGCCGAGCGGAATAACTGAACCATTCCGGTTTCAGGATCGAGCAGATAAAAATGCATGGCCACTACCTCGGAACCAATTCTGATTTTTGTGAGCGTATAGTTCTGATTGATATTGTCGAAATCTGATCTGGACATAGCGGATATACCTTTCCGACGGGCAAATTTGTTGAAGAAGGTTACGAATTCTTCGATACCGCAGTTGAAGTCAACCGTCAAACCATTTCTCTCAGCCTGACGGATATAGTTTTTGGTTTGTTTGCTGAATGCATTCCAGATGGATTCAAGATCGTTTTGAAGATTTATCTGGATGGTGCGTCCGGTGAAACTAAGCATGCCACGCGGACGTTCAACTTTTTGAGGTACCCTGAAGTATACGGCGAAGCTGAGATAATCATACCAGCGGTGATTAAACTCGAACCAGTGTTCCCGAATCGGAATAATGCGCCATCTTTTCTTAATAAAAATCATATTATTTACAGTCGGGTACCTTCGCTATCAGAGCTTAGCCAGGTATGTTCAGTAAATTACAAACAAGATTGGTAAATTTCATTCAGGGTCAACAGGTTTTTTTGGGGACTATAACGGGAATTATAGGTCAATAGTGCATTTTCTCCCAATATCCTCTTCTTATCCTGTGTAAAAGATTTCCATACACTAACGGCTTCGAACAAGTGTTTTTCATCGCTTTGGTCAAAAAGCAAACCGTTATGGTCATGTTCGATCAGGGTGGCCGGTGCTCCGATATTGGCTCCGATTACAGGTGTTCCCACAGAAAAAGATTCGATGATTACCATGCCAAAAGGCTCCTGCCATACCGAGGGAAAGATCAATGCTTCTGCCTTTGAGAGTTCTTTCAGCACGGATTCCTTGTTGAGGAGTCCGAGGTATTGAATATTATTATGCCTGGCGGCCGCTTCCTGTACATCACCCAGCAGGGGGCCGGTTCCGATTATTTTAATGGTGTGGTTGCTTTTCCGGAATGCCTTCAACAGGTTGGCAATTCCTTTCTCCGGCGATAATCTTCCCACGAAAATGAATCCGGATTTCTCCTGGGCCTGTTCATGTGACGGAATACCGGCTTGAGTAAAGTTTGGTTTTACCAGGATGCGTTCAACCGGGAATTTCCAACCGGCCGATTCAAAGAATGGCTTCATCGAAGCCGAGGGGATGAGATATTTTTTTACCAGATTCCAGGTGCCGATGCGCCGGTGAAACCATAGTACGAATGCCAGCCAGAAACTAAGCAGATAACTGTTGCGATAAAACTTCTTTTTTACGGCTGTCCAGGGAAAGTTTTGCCTGAGGCTGTCGTACTGCAATTGCCCATCGTGGTAGAG
>DATCJQ010000260.1:0-7103 GCA_036562745.1 Flavihumibacter sp. | reverse complement strand
CCAGCGCGATTATGGTAACCGCGAGAACCGTAAGCTCTCCCGTTTCAAATATACTATTGAGCGGGTGGGACTGGATTTCGTAAAAGAAGAACTCAACAAACGCCTGGGTTATGATCTGGAACCCGCGCGTCCCTTTGTGTTTACTACCAATGGCGACAGCTTTGGCTGGGTAAAAGGCGCCAACGGGAAATGGTTCAATACCATCTATATCGAAGGCGGTCGGGTAAAAGACACCGAGCAATTCCAAATCCGAAAAGGACTGCGTGCCATTGCCGAAATTCTGGACGGTGGTGATTTCCGCTTAACCGGCAACCAGAACCTGGTAATCGGCAACGTTTCGCCCAAACTGAAACCCAAGGTTGATAAACTGCTGAAGGAATACGGCATTTCCGCGCACCAGGAAGTGACCAGCCTGCACCAGCATTCCATTGCCTGCGTGGCACTGAATATGTGTCCGCTTGCCAATGCGGAGGGCGAACGGTATCTGCCATCGCTGATATCAAAGATTCATGAAATATTGAAGAAATACGGCATTCCGGAACAGCCGATCACGATTCGTATGACTGGTTGTCCGAATGGTTGCGGCCGTCCCTATCTCGGTGAGATCGGTTTCGTGGGACGAGCACCCGGAAAATACAATCTCTATCTTGGCGCTTCGTTTAATGGTGACCGTTTGAACGTGCTATATAAGGAAGCCCTGAGTGAGGAGGAAATTCTTGCAACACTGGATCCGCTGATTGCCAGCTATGCTGCAGAGCGATTGCCGAATGAACATTTCGGCGATTTCCTGGTACGTAAGGAGGTAATCAGGCACCAGTTCAACAAAAGCGATTTCCATCCGGCTTAAGAGATCAATAAATAAAGAGTACACCAATCGCGAATAAAGATGAAAACGACCCAACCCCTTCCAGGAAAAGTGTATATCACCGGCGCCGGTCCGGGTGATATCAGTCTGGTGACCCTTCGTGCCAAAGCCGTGGTGGAGCTGGCCGACGTTATCCTTTATGATAACCTGGTCAACCCGGAGATCCTGGAATGGGCCAAAGAGGGGGCGGAAAAATTATTCGTGGGAAAACTGCCTTATTGCTCCGTCATCACCCAGGAAACCATCAATCAATGGATGGTGGATCGGGCAGTGGAAGGCAAACAGGTGGTACGCCTGAAAGGCGGCGACCCCATGATCTTCGGAAGAGGGGCAGAGGAAGCCGGTTTTCTGAAATCACACGGTATTGAATTCGAAATTATACCGGGCGTAACCAGTGCCCTGGCCGCGGGTGCCTATTCCGGCATTCCGATGACCCATCGCGATGCATCGCAGATGGTGTTGTTTGTAACCGGGCACACCAAACGTGGAAGCAAAACCGGACTGAATTTCAACTGGGAAATGCTGGCGGCCTTTGATGGCACCATCGTGTTCTATATGGGAGTGAAGAATCTGGGCGAAATCGCCAGCCAGTTGATTAGGGCGGGAAAACCGGCAGAAACACTGGCCGCCATCGTTGAAAACGGCAGCCTGCCGAACCAGCGGGTGGTTACCGGGAACCTGGAAACCATCGGTGCGCAGGCAGAAGCTGCAGGCATCGGCACGCCCGCGCTGATCATCGTGGGCGAAGTGGTGAAATACCAGCAGGAAATTAACTGGTTTGTAAAAACACAGGACCAATATCAACAAAGGATAGCATAAAAAGAAAACCAATGAGTTTGTATCAGGGTTATATCTTAAGTTCATCGGTACCCCAGAAGAAAAGGGTAATCGAGTTCTCTCAGGAACTTTTCGAGTATCTGTTCCCGGTAGTTGAGAACGTCACTAACTACGAAGTAAAACACAAACGCAAGGGAGAGAGCCTCCGGAACAGTCTGCTTGAAATCCTGTTCGCCTTTGGAAAAACCTATAATCTCGACGGTGAGAAAATCGCGGCCGAATTCTTCGATAAGCTGGAAGATTGTAAAAGCGCGCTCATGGAAGATGCCCAGGCCATGCTGCAGTTCGACCCGGCAGCCAAATCCATCGAGGAAGTGGTGATTACCTATCCTGGTTTCCAGGCTATTGCCGCCTACCGGGTAGCCAATATATTGTACCGTTTGGAGGTACCCCTGATTCCCCGGATCATCAGTGAACATGCCCATGCTTCCACCGGTATCGATATTCACCCCGGCGCCACCATTGGCGTTCCCTTTATGATCGACCATGGAACCGGTGTGGTTATTGGTGAAACCACCGTGATCGGCAAAAACGTGAAAGTTTACCAGGGGGTAACATTCGGAGCCCTGGCCGTGAAGAAGGAAGAGGCCGAGACCAAACGCCACCCGACCATCGAGGATAACGTGATCGTATATGCGAACAGCACCATTCTGGGCGGACATACAACCATTGGTTACGACAGCATCATCGGAGGTAACTGTTTTATTGTGGAATCGGTGCCGCCCATGAGTATTGTTTACCACCAGCCAATTATTACTGTAAAGAATAAAAAAGATTTCACCGAACCCCTGAACTGGGTGATTTAATTCAACCATTAACCTACAATTATGATTGCTAACAACATCTTAGAAACCATCGGAAACACCCCCCATGTTAAACTGAATCGTCTCTTCGGTTCCGACCATAACGTATATGTAAAGCTGGAAAGAGCCAATCCGGGTGCCAGCATTAAAGACCGTATCGCCCTGGCCATGGTGGAAGACGCGGAGAAAAAAGGTCTGCTTAAAAAAGACAGTGTAATCATCGAGCCAACCTCCGGAAACACCGGTATTGGACTGGCGATGGTGGCCGCTGTAAAAGGATATAAAATCATCCTCGTAATGCCCGAGAGCATGAGTGTTGAACGTCGTCGCCTGATGAGCCTGTATGGTGCCAGCTTCGAGCTCACTCCCCGTGAAAAAGGCATGAAAGGAGCCATTGAAAAAGCGAAAGAACTGGTGGCCAGCACTCCCAACGCCTGGATGCCCCAGCAATTTGATAATCCCGCCAATACCGAAATTCACCGTCAGACAACGGCGCAGGAAATCATTCGTGATTTCCCGAACGGAATCGATTACCTGATTTCCGGTGTGGGTACAGGCGGACATATCACCGGATGCGCCGAAGTACTGAAAGCCAAATTCCCCAACCTGAAGGTATTTGCAGTGGAACCCGAATTATCACCTGTACTGAGCGGTGGTTCTCCGGCTCCCCATCCCATCCAGGGTATCGGTGCGGGATTTGTGCCGGCCATCTACAACAAGGATGTGATTGACGGGGTAATCACCGTATCAAAAGATGATGCCTTTGCCTATGCGCAGCGTGTTGCAAAAGAGGAGGGCATTTTTGTAGGTATTTCAAGCGGTGCATCGCTGGCTGCGGTAGCTAAGAAACTGGCTGAAATTCCTGCCGGCAAAACCGTACTGACCTTTAACTACGATACCGGTGAACGTTATCTGTCAATCGACGGACTGTATTAATAAAACAGGATCCCACACAAACGATCCTGCCATCTGAAGAGCGATTAATATTGGAGGAAGAGAATTATGGATGTATTGGATATACATAGCAAACTGGCCGGTCTCACAGCAGCCGAACGGCTTCAATGGATCTGCACACAGTTCCCCGAGGGGATTGTGTTTTCCACATCACTGGGACAGGAAGACCAGGTGATCACACACCTGATTGCCCGCCAGGGATTGCCCATTAAACTGTTCACACTGGATACCGGCCGGCTTTTCCAGGAGACATATGATTTGCTGGACCGCACATCGGCCCGTTACAAAATAAAAATCCACGCTTACTATCCTTCTACCGACCGGGTGGAAGCGCTGGTGACCGAGAAAGGTCCCAATAGTTTTTACGAATCGGTGGAAAACAGGAAGGAGTGTTGCTTTATCCGCAAGGTGGAACCGCTGAACCGCGCACTCAAGGGAGCGAAGGTTTGGATCACCGGCTTGCGGGCTGATCAGAGTGAAAACCGCGCCCATCTTCCCTTTGCAGAATGGGATGAAGCGCACCAGCTGATCAAGGTTCACCCGCTGCTCGACTGGTCCTACAACCAGATGCTGGAATTTATCCGCCAGGAGAATATTCCCTACAATCCTTTACACGACAAGGGATTTCTGAGCATCGGATGTGCGCCCTGTACAAGGGCCGTAGAACCCGGAGAAGATATTCGCGCCGGACGCTGGTGGTGGGAAAGCTCCAAAAAGGAGTGTGGCCTGCACCAGGAAACAGCTACAAAATTGAATTAACAAGTATAGAAAAGAAGAACAAGTATGTCAGCAATCAGTAATATACCCGCATTCCCCAGAATGTTAGAGGACGAGAGTATCTATATAATGCGGGAAGTAGCTGCCCAGTTTGAACGCCCTGCTTTGTTGTTCAGTGGTGGTAAGGATTCGATCACATTGGTACGCCTGGCCCAGAAAGCATTCTGGCCCGGGAAAATTCCTTTTCCCTTACTGCATGTGGATACCGGACACAATTTTCCGGAAACCATCGAGTTCCGCGACTGGCTCGTAAAAGAAACCGGCGCTGAACTGATCGTACGTTATGTACAGGACAGTATCGATGCCGGTAAGGTGAAGGAAGAGACCGGTAAATATGCCAGCCGCAACGTGCTGCAAACGGTAACCCTGCTGGATGCCATCGAAGAATTCAAGTTCGATGCCTGTATCGGTGGGGCACGCCGCGATGAAGAAAAGGCGAGAGCCAAGGAGCGTATCTTCTCCGTACGCGATGATTTCGGTCAGTGGGATCCCAAAAAGCAACGTCCCGAATTGTTTGATATGCTGAACGGCAAAATCAATCTCGGTGAAAACGTCAGGGTATTCCCGATTTCCAACTGGACCGAGCTGGATGTATGGACTTATATCAAGGAAGAAAAGATGGCGATCCCCTCTATCTACTATACGCATAAACGTAAAGTGATCGAAAGGGATGGAATGATCTGGCCTTATTCGGAATTCCTGAATACGACCGAAGACGAAGTTCCTTATGAGGAAGTGGTTCGTTTCCGTACGGTGGGGGATATGACCTGTACAGCCGCCGTGGTATCCACTGCAAACGAAATCGACGATATTATCCGGGAAATCCTGGAAGCAAAAATTTCCGAACGCGGTGCGCGGATGGACGACAAACGCAGCGAAGCGGCTATGGAACAACGTAAGAAAGAAGGCTACTTCTAATAAGGAAAACAGCCAATGATACCAAGCAATAATTTATATCCCGTTTTTCTGAAACTCGATCAGCTGAAGGTGCTGGTTGTAGGAGGGGGACAGGTGGGCGAAGAAAAAATCAATGCCCTGCTGAAGTCCTCACCGAAAGCCCGTATCCGCGTGGTTGGGCGTGAGATCAGTGAGGGCATCAAAGCGATGGCCCCCGGCTACCCCGGCCTGGAGTTGCAGGAAAAAAGTTTTGATCCCGCTGATCTGGAGGGCCAGGACCTGGTAATAGCTGCTACCAACGACCGCGAGCTGAATGCACAGGTTAAGGAGGCCGCAGCAGCAGCCGGTATATTGGCCAATATTGCCGATACACCCGAGCTCTGCGATTTCTATCTGGGCAGCGTGGTGAACAAGGGAGATCTTAAAATAGCCATCAGCACCAACGGCAAATCGCCCACCGTGGCCAAGCGCCTGAAGGAATTGCTGAACGATGCCATTCCCCTTGAAATGGATCAGGTGCTCGATAATATGCACGTGATCCGTTCACGCATGAATGGCAATTTCGCCGACAAGGTGAAACAGCTGAACGATATTACCCGCGTACTGGTGGATGAAGTACAACCGAAAAAAGTAAACGAGGAAAAGAAATGGAAATCCATCGCCACCAAACTGATTATCCTGTTTGCTGCGATGGTGGTGGGCCATATCATTCTTTCCTCGGTACCACTGCCACCCTTACCCGAACTTTGGGTGAGCGCAAAGGAATATGTCGATGCCAACTTCTTCTATTTTATTCTGGCGGGATTTCTGGCACAGCTCGTCGACGGCTTACTGGGCATGGGTTATGGGGTAACATCAGCCACCTGTCTGATTACCGCGGGTGTAAATCCGGTAGCAGTAAGTGCTGCCATCCACACTTCCGAAATTTTCTCAGCCGGTGTGAGCGGTTACAGCCACTATCGCTTCGGCAATGTCAATAAAAAACTGTTCAAACACCTGGTGATTCCCGGCGTGCTGGGCGCCATACTTGGTGCCGCCATGCTGGTATTGCTGGGCGAACACGCTGGTAGCTGGCTGATGCCGCTGATAGCGGTATATGCCATGTTCCTGGGCTTTAAGATATTCAGTCGCGCTTTCCAGATGTCCACACCCTCCGGTAAAATCAAACGGGTAGGGTGGCTGGCCTGGTGCGGCGGATTCCTCGATTCATTCGGGGGTGGCGGCTGGGGCCCCATCGTAACCAGCACCCTGATTTCAAAAGGCAAGAGCCCGCGCTATACCATCGGTACCGTAAGCCTGACCGAATTTTTTATCACCCTGGCAAGTGCGGCCACCTTCTTCTTTACTTCGCGTGTGAGTCATCTTGCTGTGGTGGTGGGACTCTTGATTGGCGGGGTGGTGGCAGCTCCTATTTCCGCCAAACTGGCCGGAAAACTGCCCGCCAAAACCATGATGATCGGGGTGGGTATCATCGTTATGATCTGGAGTATTCGATTAATAATAAAATCTTTCATTTAATTTTTAATGTTTCTGTATGGATATCGTAAGAATAGCCACGGCTGGTAGTGTTGATGATGGAAAAAGTACTTTGATTGGTCGATTGCTCTATGAAACCAATAGCATCACCGCAGATAAACTGGAAGCCATTGAGCGCGCGAGCAAGCGCAGAGGCGTGGACTATACCGACCTTTCACTGCTGACGGATGGCCTGATTGCAGAACGCGAACAGGGGATCACCATCGATGTGGCGCATATCTATTTCTCTACGCCAACCAGAAAATACATCATCGCCGACACACCCGGCCATTTTGAATATACGCGCAACATGATCACCGGGGCCAGCAATGCCCAGGTGGCCATCATCCTGATTGATGCGCGCAACGGTATTGTGGAACAGACCCACCGCCATTTCTACATTACCCAGCTGCTTCGTATACCCTATGTAGTGGTATGTGTGAACAAGATGGACC
>DATCJQ010000549.1:0-13758 GCA_036562745.1 Flavihumibacter sp. | reverse complement strand
GATCGAGATTACCATCAAGGACAAAACCGTAACCATCCGCGACTATGGCCGTGGGATCCCCCTCGGCAAGGTGGTGGACGTGGTGAGCAAAATCAATACCGGCGCCAAATACGATAGCAAAGCCTTCCAGAAAAGTGTGGGACTGAACGGGGTGGGTACCAAGGCGGTGAACGCTTTGAGTACCTATTTCAAGGTGACGGCTTTCCGTGAGGGTAAGGAAAAAACCGCGGAATTCGAACGCGGCGTACTGGTAAAGGAACATAAGGAAAGCAGCACCACCCAGCACAACGGAACCCAGGTACAGTTCATGCCCGACGATACCGTATTCCGCAATTTCCATTTCCAGGAGGAATATATCGAGAACCTGTTGTGGAATTATTGCTATCTCAATGCCGGACTGGTAATCACTTTCAACGGTAAGAAATTCGTCAGCAAAAATGGTCTGCTCGACCTCCTGCAGCGCAAGACCAATGAAGATGAACTGCGCTACCCGATCGTGCATCTCAAAGGCAACGATATTGAGGTAGCCATCTCGCATAACAATGATTATGGCGAAGAGCTGTTCAGTTTCGTGAACGGTCAGTATACCACCCAGGGCGGTACGCACCAGCAGGCTTTCCGGGAAGCTTATGTGAAAGTGATCCGCGACTTCTTTAAAAAGGATTACGAAGCTTCGGATATCCGGGCCAGTATTGTAGCCGCGATTTCCGTGCGCGTGGTGGAGCCGGTTTTCGAATCGCAAACCAAAACCAAGCTGGGTTCTCAATACGTGGAAGAAGGGGGACAGAGCATGAAGAATTTCGTGCTGGAATTCCTGGCCAGGGAGCTGGACAACTATCTCCATAAAAATCCGGCTACCGCTGAAGCGCTTAAGAAAAGAATTGAACAGAGCGAGCGCGAACGCAAGGAGCTGGCGGGTATCAAAAAGCTGGCTAATGAACGAGCGAAGAAAGCCAACCTGCACAATAAGAAACTCCGCGATTGTCGCTATCACTATAATGAAGAACCGACCGGTAAGGATAAGGAAACCGTTCTTCAGAAGCAACGTGAGAGCACCATCTTTATCACCGAAGGTGACTCTGCGAGCGGCTCCATTACCAAGGCGCGAAATGTGGAAACCCAGGCTGTTTTCAGTTTGCGTGGGAAACCCCTGAACTGCTATGGTCTCACTAAAAAAGTGGTATATGAAAACGAGGAATTCAACCTGCTGCAACACGCATTAAACGTGGAAGACGGCATCGAAAACCTTCGTTACAACAATATCGTGATTGCCACCGATGCCGACGTGGACGGTATGCACATCCGTCTGCTGTTAATGACTTTTTTCCTGCAGTTCTTTCCCGATCTGGTGAAGAACGGACATGTGTATATCCTGGAAACACCGCTGTTCCGGGTACGGAACAAGCAGGAAACCATTTACTGTTACGATGAAGCTGAAAAGCAGGCCGCCATTAAAAAACTGGGCAATAAACCCGAGATCACCCGATTCAAAGGCCTTGGCGAGATTTCACCCGAGGAATTTGCGCGTTTTATCGGGGAGGACATGCGTAAGCAGCCCATCATGGTAATGCCTGAAACACATATCCAGCAATTGCTGGAGTACTATATGGGCAAAAATACCCCCCAACGCCAGGACTTTATCATCGATAACCTGAAAGTGGAGCTGGATCTGGTGGAGGAACTCGAAGGTTAAGAAAGGTGGTAAATAAGTTGGAAAAGAAAAGCTGATTAAACTAATTGGAGACATGATTCATATCGTATTTAATGAACCGGATGTACCGGTGTTAAAACAGGCGATAGCACTGGATGAGAGTCTGGAGGGCGAAGTGGTACTGATCCGCGACGATTATGCGGTGGGCCCTCTAACGGATATGTATAAGGGAGAAGGCCGTGAGGCGCGCCGCAACTGGTGGAAAATGGTGCTGGCCGGTGGTGATTATGACGGCAAGGCCGATACGGACGAAGTGGACGATTTCAAAACCGTGGCCGAGCTGGTGGGCACCCTGCGCCGCGATCCCGAGCAAACGGTATGGATATGGGCCGCCCAGAATAAACACGATGTAAGCGGTTATTACTGGCTGCTGCATTTCATGAAGGAGTTCCAGGGAAGGGTATTTATCCTCTACCTGAACAATCTTCCCTTTATTAATGAAAAAGGTCAGCTCTTTTATCCAAGCTGGCTGAGCGTGATTCCGCCCCGAGAATTTCTGAAAGCCAAGAAGCTGGCACGTCCCATTACCCTGAGTGAGTTTGAGGTGGACCCGGATGAGTGGCAGCGCCTGGCTAGTGAAAATAAAATGGTCCGTATTCTGGAAGGCGGTAAGAAACTGGTGCAGTTCGACGAGGATTACTATGATGCCGATCTCCGCAAATTCATCACGAATGAATGGCAGAAAGCACATAAAATCATCAACCAGTTTCAAAGCAAGAGTAAACAAACTACCGGTGATGCCTACCTGTTATGGCGATTAAAGGCCATGGTGGAAGCCGGCGGAATCGAAGTCCAGGGTGAACTGAAAAACATGAAGGATTTCGAACTTAAGCTGGCCGGGGCAGCCCAGACAGAACCCGCATAACCTTCCTATATGAAATATTTGATAGCTGTAACCAGCCTTCTGGTAACGTTTATATGTTCCAATGCGCAGACAGTCCGGCAGAAAATGGACGAGCTGCTGAGCGCCTATGCCAAACTGAACAAATTCAATGGTTCGGTGCTGGTGGCAAAGGGTGATGATATCATTTTAGATAAAGGGTATGGTTACAGTGATATGGCCAATGCCAGTCCGGCTGGTCCCGCTACCATTTACCAGCTGGGTTCCGTAACCAAACAGTTCACCGCTGCGGTAATCCTGAAACTGCAGGAGGAGAAGAAACTGAAGGTTACCGATAAACTTTCCAAATATTTCCCCGATTATCCCAATGGCGATAAGATAACCATTCAAAACCTGTTGCAGCATACATCCGGTATCTTCAATTATACCAATGACCCGGTGTTCATGCAAACCGGCGTAACCCAATCCTACACGTCGGAACAGATGATGGCCATGTTTAGGGATAAGCCCCTGGGATTTGAGCCAGGCGCCCAGTATTCGTATAGCAATTCCGGTTATATGCTGCTGGGATATATCATCGAGAAAATAACCCGCAAGCCCTACGAAGATGCGGTGAAGAAATATATTTTCCGGCCCCTGGGCATGAGCAATTCCGGATTCGATTTTGCCGCCCTGAAGAATCAAAACAAAGCCATCGGATACCTGTTGTATAACGGGAAAAATTCTCCCAGAGCCCCCATTGTGGATTCCACGGTTTCCTATGCTGCCGGTGCCATTTATTCCACCACCGGCGATTTGTATCGCTGGGCCCAGGCCATTATGGCGCAGAAAATACTGAAACCCGAAAGCTGGAAAGCCGGTTTTCAACCCAATCTGGGCAAATACGGCTATGGATGGATGATTGATAGTCTCCATTCCCGGCTTGCTTATTTCCACGGGGGAGGAATACATGGATTCACCTCTCTTATTTCCATTTTCCCCGAGGATAAAATCAGCATTATACTGCTAACCAATTTCAATACGGATGTGCTTTCGGAATTGCTCAGGCAACTTAGCGCAATTGCCTATGACAAGCCCTACGAATTCCCCAGGGGAAGATCAGAAATAACCCTGGACGAATCTGTTTTGAAGGAATACCCGGGCGAATACGAACTGGCACCCGGATTTATCCTGACAGTTCGCTACGAAAACGGGAAGTTAACGGCGCAGGCAACCGGACAACCATCCTTTGATCTGTTCGCCGAGCGAAGGGATTTCTTCTTCCTGAAAGTGGTGGATGCCCAGGTGGAATTCAAAAGAGATGCGGCAGGAAATGTGGAAAGCCTGATTCTTCATCAGAACGGGCTATCCATTCCAGGCAAGAAAAAATAATGCTTTCAGAACTGAATGAACAATAAATAGAACGGAAGATGTCGAAAGGAAAACCGAATGAAAGTTATTTACAGGATGCCGGCGTGCAGGGTCAGTATAAGACCTGGTTCCTGGACTACGCGTCCTACGTAATATTGGAGCGTGCGGTACCGGCAATTGAGGATGGACTGAAACCGGTGCAGCGCAGGATCCTGCATGCCATGAAAGAAATGGACGACGGTCGCTTCAACAAGGTGGCCAATATCATCGGACAGAGCATGCAATATCACCCCCACGGTGATGCCAGTATCGGCGATGCATTGGTAAACATGGGGCAGAAGGATCTGCTGATCGAAACCCAGGGTAACTGGGGCGATGTGCGCACCGGTGATGAGGCGGCAGCTCCCCGTTATATCGAAGCCCGGCTCAGCAAATTTGCGCTGGACGTGGCCTTTAATCCCAAAACCACCAACTGGCAGCTGAGCTACGACGGACGTAAAAACGAACCGGTAACCCTGCCGATGAAATTCCCCTTGTTGCTGGCACATGGCGCCGAGGGCATCGCAGTGGGTTTGTCCACCAAAATTCTGCCGCACAATTTCTGCGAACTGATTGATGCCTCGATCAAGTACCTGAAGGGTAAGAAATTCGAGATTTTCCCCGATTTCCAAACCGGAGGTATGATTGATGTAACCAATTACAATGCCGGTAAACGCGGCGGTAAGGTTCGGGTGCGTGCAATCATCGAGGAACTGGACAAGAAAACCCTGCTGATCAAGAGTGTGCCTTATGGCGTAACCACATCGGGACTAATCGACTCAATCATCAAAGCCAATGACCAGGGCAAAATCAAGATCAAGAAGGTAACCGATAATACCGCGGCGGATGTGGAAATCCAGGTGGATCTGGCTCCCGGCATCTCACCCGATATCACCATCGATGCGCTCTATGCCTTTACCGATTGTGAAATCAGCATTTCTCCCAACGCCTGTGTAATTATCGATCAGAAGCCCCGCTTCGTAAGCGTGAACGAACTCCTGATGCAGGCAACGGATAACACGAAGAACCTTCTCGGAAAAGAGCTGGAGATCAAGCTGGGTGAACTGCAGGAAAAATGGCACTATACCTCACTGGAGAAAATCTTCTTCGAAGAAAAGATCTATAAGGAGCTCGAGAAAAAGCACGAAACCTGGGAAAAAGTGCTGGAAGCGATCGATAAAGGATTTACTCCCTTTAAGAAACTGCTCAAGCGTCCGATTACCCGCGAGGATATCATTAAATTAACGGAGAAGCCTGTACGAAGAATTTACCGGCTGGATATCGACGAACTCAACAAGCAGATTAAGTCGCTCGAAGACGAGATCAAACAGGTGAAATACGACCTCGAGCACCTGACCGAATTTGCGATTGCCTATTATGAAAACCTGCTGAAGAAGTATGGCAAGGGTCGTGAGCGAAAAACCGAGATCAAGCCCTTCGAAGCGATCCAGGCCAAGCAGGTAGCCATCGCCAATACCAAGCTTTACGTCAACCGTTCAGAAGGATTTATCGGTACATCGTTGAAGAAAGACGAATTGCTATTCGAGTGTTCCGACCTGGACGATATCATCGTGTTTACCCGTCGCGGTATCATGAAAGTGGTACGAGTGGGCGAGAAGGTCTATATCGGAAAGGATATCATCCATGTGGCGGTATTCCAGAAAAACGATGAGCGCACCACCTACAACATGATTTATGTGGATGGGGCCAGCGGAACCAGCTTCGCGAAACGTTTCAATGTAACGGGGATTACCCGCGATAAGGAATATGATCTCACCAAAGGTTCCGATAAGAGTAAAGTACATTATTTCACAGCGAACCCCAATGGCGAAGCTGAGGTGGTGAATATTTTACTGAGCCCGAATTGCTCCGCACGAAACAAGAACTTCGACTTCTATTTTGAAGAGCTGGAGATCAAGGGACGTGGCGCCATCGGTAACCAGGTTACCAAGTACCCGATCAAGTCGGTGAAACTCAAGGAAGCCGGACGATCCACCCTCAGTGCGATCAAACTCTGGTTTGATGATAAATTCGGCCGGCTGAACACCGAAGGCAAGGGACAATACCTGGGTAATTTCGACGGATCCGAACGTTTGCTTGTAATCTATGCAGACGGCAACTATGAGCTGACCGATCTGGAGATGACCCAGCGTTTTGATCCGGAGAAGATTTTGCTGGTCGAGAAATTCAATCCCGATAAAGTGATCACCGCGGTTTATCTCGACAACGAGAAACTGCAGTACAATATCAAGCGGTTCCGCATCGAGACCACCACGTTGCAAAACAAATTCCTCTTTATTAAGGAAGGCAAGGGCAATCGTCTCGAAGCGGTAACAACGGATGCCAGGCCGGTGCTGCTGCTGCATTCAGGTCGTGGTGCCCAGGCGCGGACGCAGAAAATCAAAGTAGCCGACTTCATCGATGTAATGGGATGGAAAGCCGTGGGTAACAAGCTGGCCGACTATACCAAGAGCACCGAAATGGAGTGGGAGCCTCAGATAAAAGAGGACGATGGTCCGCAGGGGAATCTCTTCGACCAGGAATAACCGGCTTCACTCCGGGAACTCAAACAGATACTACTAATAAAAGAAAAGCCGACTAAATGATTAGTCGGCTTTTCTTTTATTCACTTGTCAGATTATTTGTAAGCGTGTTTACAATCTATTTCTTTTTCTTCTGTCGGATCCGCACCGAGCCGTTTTGCTGCAGGTTACTGGAGAGGAATACTTCCTGCGGCGTATCGCCATCGTAAACCACCATCAGGGCAGTGTTCGGCGGAATCCGTCCCAGGTTTTCGGCGAACATGGCCAGATCGTGGAATTCCTTATTGGGATCCAGTTTGATATAAATGGTAGTGGCTTTTGCAGAAATCATTTGTTTCTCGAGTACCGGTACGCCATTCAGGAATACAGAGATACTATCACCATCAATATCACCATTGTCGTAGAAACTTACCCGAATGGAATCGGATACCACATGGATTTCAGAAGTGATGATCGTCTGACGTTGCTTGAAACGGCTGGTGAGTGAGTTGGCATCCAGTTCGGGGCCCTTCACCGTTTCGCGAACCAGTCCGGGTAATGTGGCAGCACGGCGGATTTCCGGACCATCTTCATCATCCAGCACGATCACGTCTTCCACGGATGGCTGCCAAACCTTTTTGGCCAGTCCCTCGTTGATTACTGAATCCTGCTGAACCAGTGAATCGAGCGAGAACAGCACCCTCAGTTCCGGGCAGGTATATCTATACTTTCCGTCGGAGAGGAAATTCCCCCTCACGAAACTGCCCACTTTGGATACGCGCAGCGTTCCTTCAAAACTCATGTTACAGGTAACCCCGTCGATAGAGTTTTCTTTATAGAAAACGACGGGAATGTCGGGAATGCTGACCTGACGCGTCTTTGGATCGTAAGTGCCTTTCACGTAAAAGCTCTGGTATCCGTTACGGAAATAATAGCCGAAGATTCCTTCGACCTTATTGCCTTTCTGTTTAATGATTAATTGAGTCAGGTAGTTGTTGAATGTGCCATCCAGCACCACGTCGGCTTTTCCGAACCAGCTTCCAGCAAGGGTTTGTCCCCTCGATTGAGTGGTTAAAAAGAGCAAGGATATTAGAATGATTCGAACCATAGGGACAAATTAATGAAAAACTCTCCTAAATAATGGAATTTTACTATAGTATATTATGCATACAATAAATTACTTCAGATAGCGTTTTATGTCGCGCTCAACCTCCCGCTTCTTGATTGATTCACGCTTATCGTGCAGTTTTTTCCCTTTACCGAGTCCGATTTCCATTTTGGCCAGATTCCTGTCGTTGAAGAAAATTCGCAGGGGAACGATGGTATAGCCTTTCTCTTTGATTTTTGCTTCGAGCTTTCGCAGCTCCTTCTTTTTCAGCAGTAATTTCCTTTCCTGTGTGGGTTCGTGCCGCTGGGTGGTGCCGTAGGCATACTCGGAGATATGCAGATTTTTTACATAGAGTTCTCCCTTATGGAACTGGCAATAGGCATCATTAAAGCTGACTTTTCCCGCCCGAATAGCTTTCACTTCGGTTCCCACCAGCACTATACCGGCGATATAGGTGGTTTCGAAAAAATACTCATGAAATGCAGCCCTGTTCCTCAGTTCCACGACAACTCCCTTTCTTTTTTAGCTTTTAAACAGCAGTAGCACGGTGTGCAGCCGTTCTTTGAGATTCTTGCGATCGATGATAAAATCCAGGAACCCATGCTCCAACAGGAATTCACTGCGCTGGAATCCTTCCGGCAGATCCTTTTTGATGGTCTCCTTAATTACGCGCGGTCCGGCAAAACCGATCAGCGCTCCCGGCTCGGCAATATTCAGATCGCCCAGCATACCGAAGGATGCAGAGATACCACCGAAGGAAGGATCGGTGAGCAATGATATATAAGGAATGCCGGCATCGGTCATTTGCGACAATTTACCGGATACTTTGGCCAGTTGCATCAGTGAGAACGCACTTTCCATCATACGGGCACCACCTGATTTACAGATAATCATCAGTGGCATTTTGTGTTCCAGGCAATAATCCACGGCGCGGGCGATCCGTTCACCCATTACGCTTCCGAGCGAACCGCCGATAAATTCGAAATCCATACAGGCTATCACCAGGGGCTCGGCATTGATCGTTCCCGCAGCTACGCGAATGGAGTCTGTGATATCGGTTTTACTCCAGATTTCCTGTAAGCGTTTTTCGTATGGTTTAAGATCGGTAAATCCGAGAAAGTCCTTGGAGCGAATATTTTCGAACATTACGGTATAGCTGCCGTGATCAAATATGATCTCAAAATATTCGTCGCTGCCAATTCTATGATGATAGTTGCATTTGGGACATACAAAAAGCTGCTCCCGCAGTTCGTTCATCGTGCAAATAAAGTTACACTCCGGACACTTCGTCCACAGTCCCTCCGGAGTTTCTTTTTTCTCCGCCGTACTTGTCAGAATGCCTTTTTTGATGCGCTTGAACCAACTCGATTTCGCTTCCTCTGAATGACCCTCTTCTCCAGCAAGATTTGCATCAAAATCTTCTTCGTGTTGTGCCATGCTTGTTCCAATTTGGGGCGACTAAGATAAGAAACCTGAACTTATTATTGCTTTTCAGCTTTAAACATTGAAAAACAGAAGCATAAGTTCAGGTTTAAGGATCAGGCAGTACCCGTCCTTCGCGCCGGTTTATTTCGGTTAATCAGCGCATTTTTTTATACGCATTGATCAGTCCGTTGGTACTGGAATCGTGGGAGCTGATTTCCGCTTCATCCAGCAACTCGGGAAGGATCTGGTTGGCCAGTTGTTTGCCCAGTTCCACCCCCCACTGATCGAAACTGAATATGTTCCAGATTACGCCCTGCACGAAGATCTTGTGCTCGTAATAGGCGATCAGCTGTCCCAGTGTAAACGGTGTCAGCTGTTTTACCAGAATCGAATTGGTGGGTTTATTGCCTTCGAACACTTTGAAGGGAACGAGGGCGGCAATTTTATCGGGCGACAGTCCCGCTTTTTCCAGTTCTTTCCGGGCTTCCTCCTCGGTTTTACCATTCATCAGTGCCTCGGTTTGCGCAAAGAAATTGGAGAGCAGCTTGCTATGGTGATCGCCGATCGGGTTATGCGTCTTCGCGGCCGCAATAAAATCACAGGGAATCAGCGGCGTACCCTGATGGATCAGTTGGTAAAAAGCATGCTGACCATTGGTGCCGGGTTCACCCCAGATAATGGGTCCGGTTGAATAGTTTACGCGCTTGCCGCTGCGGTCCACCGATTTACCGTTGCTTTCCATATTTCCCTGCTGAAAATAGGCGGGGAAGCGGTGCATATACTGATCGTAGGGGAGAATCGCCTCGGTTTGGGCACCGAAGAAATTGGTGTACCAGATCCCGGTAAGGGCCATCAGGACGGGAATATTCTGGTCAAGCGGACTATTTTGAAAATGTTCGTCCACGGCATAAGCGCCCTGCAGTAATTCTTCAAAGCGATCGTATCCGATGGTGAGGGCAATGGACAAACCAATTGCGCTCCAGAGCGAATAACGTCCGCCTACCCAATCCCAGAAGCCGAACATATTGTTCCGATCAATACCGAATTTCACCACTTCCTTTTCGTTGGTGGAAAGGGCGGCAAAATGCAGGGCCACATGGGCTTCATTGCCGGCTGCTTCGAGGAACCAGGTCCGCGCAGTATGCGCATTGGTCATGGTTTCCTGGGTGGTAAAAGTTTTGGAGGCAATCAGGAAAAGGGTTTCTTCGGGATCCAGTTTTTTCAATGTTTCGGCTATATGAGTGCCGTCCACATTGGATACAAAATAGGGCTGCATGCCTTCAATCCAGTAGGGTTTGAGGGCTTCGGTTACCATAAGGGGTCCCAGATCGGAACCACCAATTCCGATATTCACAATATTTCGGATAGGCTTGCCCGTGAATCCCTTCCATTCGCCGGAATGCACTTTAAAACAGAAATCGCGCATCTGCTTTTGTACGGCCAGCACATCGGGCATGATATCCTTTCCTTCGGTAAGAACCGGTTTACCGGAGAAATTGCGGAGGGCCGTATGCAGCACGGCGCGCCCTTCGGTCTGGTTGATCAGTTCGCCGTTGAACATGGCTTTGATGGCCGCGGGAACCTGGCATTCCCTGGCCAGATCAATCAGGAGTTTCCAGGTGGTCTGGTTGATCCTGTTTTTGGAGAAATCCACCAGCACATCGCCCTGCTGCCGTGAGAAGGCAGCAAAACGGTTCGGATCTTCCTTAAAAAATTCGCGGAGATGCTTGTTGCCAATCTCCCGGTAATGCTGTTCCAAAGCAGCCCAGGCAGAAGTGGTGGTTGGATTGATGGTAGGTAACATATGGTTGGTATTGCTATAAATCATTAATAAGCCGGATCACCCGCTTAATCATATCCGAATTTACGCCGAGATGGGTAACGAACCGGATCTGGGTGGGAGAGATGGGCAAACAGTGCACATCATAATGACGCAGGGTGTCGGACAGGGTGGATGCGGTGAAGCGGCCCTTCACTTCAAAAATCACCAGATTGGTTTCCACCGGAAGTATGTTTCCGATAAAATCTTTTTTACTCAGTGCTTCGGCCAGCTGTTTGGCATGATCATGATCCTCCTTCAGTCGTTCGATATGGTGGTCGAGCGCATACACGCAGGCTGCGGCCATATAACCGGCCTGGCGCATGCCGCCGCCAAATACCTTTCGCACGCGACGGGCCTGGCGGATGAATTCTTTGGATCCCATCAGTACCGAGCCGATGGGGCAGCCCATTCCCTTATTGAAGCAGACGGATATGCTGTCGAAAACTTCGCCGTATTGTTTGGGTGTTTGTCCGGTAGCCGTCATCGCATTGAAAAGCCGTGCGCCATCGAGGTGGAGCGAAAGTTTATGGATCTGGCAAACCTGTTTGATGGCCAGGATATCCTCCCAGTTGTAACAGGATCCTCCGCCGCGGTTGCTGGTATTTTCCAGGCATACGAGGGAGGTGCGGGCTTTATGTACATCATCAGGATTGATGGCAGCCACCACCTGGTCGGCTGTAATCCGTCCGCGATTGCCCGGCAGGGCCTTCACCTGGGAACCGGAATGAAAAGCGATTCCGCCGCCTTCGTAAATGTACACGTGGGCCTGCTGTTCGCAGATCACTTCATCACCCGGGCGGGTATGCACCTTGATGGCGATCTGGTTGCTCATGGTTCCCGTGGGACAAAAAAGCGCCGCTTCCATCCCGAAAAGGCTGGCCATGCGTGATTCGAGTTCATTTACGCTGGGGTCTTCCCCAAAAACATCATCGCCCACCTCAGCCTGGTAAATGGCTTCCAGCATTTCGGGACTGGGTTTGGTAAAAGTATCTGAACGGAGATCAATTTTCATAATTCAAATATACGAGCAGGCGGGATTCGCAGAAAGGGCGTGAGTATCAAATGGTTCCGGGCTGTCCCAATTATTTATATACTTTTAAAATACGTATAAATATTTTTAAATACTTATTAAACCACTACTTGCAAATAATTAATTAGTTTTTATATAAACATTCAAACAGGAAATTCAGATACCCTGTGAATAAGTTATGATGCAATCTGGGTAAGCCGCGGGCAATACTGGTGCTAAGTTGCGATCAATCCTATATATTTGCTTCCTTCTAAAATTGGATAATTGTGCGCCTTAAGAGCTTAGAAATAAAGGGTTTCAAAAGTTTTGCGGATAAAACCGTAGTCCATTTTGACCAGAATATTACCGGAATTGTCGGTCCCAACGGATGCGGCAAGAGTAATATTATCGATAGTATCCGCTGGGTGATTGGTGAGCAGAAGATCAGTGCGCTCCGGTCGGAAAACCTCGACAGCCTGGTTTTTAACGGTTCCCGTACCCGTTCGGCATCCGGATTGGCGGAAGTGAGTCTGACTTTCGAAAATACCAAAAACCTGCTGCCGACGGAATTCAATACGGTAACCATTACCCGTAAATTCTATAAAAGCGGCGAAAGTGAGTACCGCCTCAATGATGTGAGCTGCCGTCTGAAGGATATCCAGAACCTCTTCATGGATACGGGTGTGAGCACCGACAGCTACAGCATCATCGAGCTCGGCATGGTGGATGACCTGATCAAGGATAAGGATAACAGTCGCCGTCGCATGCTCGAACAGGCGGCCGGCATCTCCATTTATAAAACCCGTAAAAAGGAAGCCAAGCAGAAGCTGGATGCCACCGAACAGGATCTGGCGCGGATTGAGGACCTGCTTTTTGAAATCAACAACCAGTTGAAGACCCTGGAGAACCAGGCGAAAAAAGCGGAGAAATATTACGAGATCAAAAAAGATTATCGCGAAATCTCCATAGAACTGGCCAAAGCGGCGTTGGAAGGATTCAATCTCACCTATCGTGAACTGAACGAGCAGACCAATGCCGAAACCGATAAAAAGGTTCAGCTGGATGCTGCCATTGCGCAGGAAGAAGCTGCACTGGAACAGGAAAAACTCGATTTTATCGAGAAGGAACGGCAGTTGCAATCACTGCAATACACGTTTAATGAACTGATGGGGCAATTGCGCACCAGGGAAAACGAGAAGAACCTGGCATCGCAGCGATTGAATTTTCTTCGCGAGAAGGAAGCGAGTTTGCGTGACTTCCTGTCGAAGAGCGACAGTCAGTTAAAGGGACTGGAAGAAAGCATTGAGTTTACCGCCAGACAGGTGGAGGAGGAGGAAGGCAAGCTGGAAGCCTTTGAATCACAATTGGAGGAATACAAACAGGATGTGGAAGAGAAAAGAGCCCTGTTTGACACCCAGCGTCAGGCCGTGGATGCCATCCGCAGCGAGCATCTTCAGATTCAGCGCAGCCAGTTTGAAGCCGAGAAGAAGGTAGCCATTGCAGATACATCCATTCAGAACCTGCAACGCACCGTTAACCAGATCGAGGAGGAGCGGGAAGTTCGGGCCAGCCAATTAAAACAGCTGGAAGAAGAGCGTACCGAACGTGAGATGGAACTCGAAAGCAAGCAGAAAGACCTGCAGCAATTGCAGGAACACCACGAACGCACCCGCGAGCAAATCCTCCAAACCCAGCAGGAGCTGGAACAACTGCGGCAGAAACTGGCTGAGGAAACCCGTTTGCTCGATGCACGTAAGAACGAACACGACCTGCTGAAGAGTTTGATCGACTCGATGGAAGGCTATCCGGAGAGTGTAAAATTTCTGCACAAGAATCCCAACTGGAACCATACCGCGCCCATTCTTTCCGATATCATTTATGTGAAGGAAGAATACCGTGCCGCGGTGGAAAACGTGCTGGAACCCTATCTC
>DATCJQ010000243.1:0-3120 GCA_036562745.1 Flavihumibacter sp. | reverse complement strand
ATCTGAAAACAGTGGATTCGCTGGCTCGCCGTAATCCGGCCCTGGCTGAAGTGGTGAAGTCAATCAAACCGGGGGAACTGCAGATTTCTACGGCCCATCTTGAACGGAACAGTTTTAAGATACTGGTGAGTTGTACGGCTTTTCAAACCGAATCACAAACCTATAAACTGATTGCTTTCCAGAACGTGAACGAAGCACTCGATGAAACGGAAAGCAAGGCCTGGCAACGATTGCTGAGTGTGATGACCCATGAGATAATGAATTCGGTGGCACCCATTTCCTCCCTGGCCGATACATTGAAAAAAAGTTTGCATAAAGTGGCCTCCGAAATGGAGGATGCCGATGGCCAGCTGGATGATCTGGAAATCGGCATCGAAACGATTAAGCGAAGGAGCGAGGGCTTGCTCCGTTTTGCGGAAACCTATCGCAACCTGAATAAAATCACCAAGCTCAATCTGGAGACCGTTCAGGTGCTGGATCTCTTTGTGACGCTTCAGCAGCTGATGCAGCCCAAGCTCGAGCAGCTGAATATTGAGCTTGAAATCATCCTGAAGGAACCGGGCATCACTATTGAAGCGGATGTAAACCTGGTGGACCAGGTGCTGATCAATTTGCTGGTGAACGCCATGGACGCCGTGCGCGACCGTGAGCAACCGAAAATCGTATTATCAGCCAGCAAGGGACCTAATAACCGCACCCTGTTAAAAGTGGCCGATAACGGAGTGGGCATGCCCGAAGAGATCATGGATAAGATTTTCATTCCCTTTTTCAGCACCAAAAAAAGCGGCAGTGGCATAGGCCTCAGCCTTTGCAAACAGATCATGATGCTGCATAAGGGAAATATTACTGTGCAGAGCGTGGAAGGGGAGGGCAGTGCCTTTATCCTGCAGTTTTAAGGGTTCGGCGGCGATATAGCTAAGCCGAATCCCCCGCTCGGTGGATAAGTTCCCCATCCGGTTACACTGCCACAGCGGAAATACGGGCTTTCAGCCAGCTTTCCTTAACCGGGACAATCCAGTTATTTTCCAGTTCCTCTTTGGTGGACACGAGGTTATTGAAATAGAGCGTTTCGCCGCTGATAAAATTGCCCTGAACGGCCGGAGCCAGTTGGGCAAGGGGAATCAGTTGCACTTTGTCCTTCACTACAAAAGCCAGTAATTGACGATCAAACAGGCTCACTCCAAATTTTTCTTCGATGGCTTTGATCATGCGCACCGAGCTGTCGGTAGAACAACCGCTCACCTGAGTCACCGACTCATCGGCCATCAGTATGATAAACTGTCCAAAAAACAGGGTGGCAAAGCCCTTATTGGGCTGTCCGTGCGTTTTCCATTGAGACGTGAACTCGTTCAGCATCTTCTCCAGCTCCAGTGCTTCCATCATGCCGAACATACGGTTGCTCTGGTAAATCCAAACCCTTGAACTCGGGTGGAAATCGGCGGGTAACAAATGACGGTATTCCAGATTCATGCTGCAAAGGTAGGAAGATTTAATTCTGCAGCGGTTGCACCGGCGACCCGCCCTGACGGTTCCATAAATAGGGTACCATCGCTTCCTCCACCTGGAAACGCCCGGCAGATACCGGTTTTTCGTAATCGGACCGGTATTGCATACAGCGTTCTATCCAATAGGACTTTTCACGTTCCGCCTTCAGCAGGGCTTCATAAAGCGACAGGATTTTGTCAAACGCCCGGTCAGGCTCCCAGGAAACCGTAGGTACCAGCCTGGCCTCCCGCGCCGGCTGGCCCAGCTCGGTAATTAATTGCAGCGCCGTTTCCTCGTCAAAACGTAAAATAGATTCAACAGGTACACGCAGAAAGCCGGCCACTTCCTTTAAAAGCGCCGGTTCAATTTCAGGCTTCTGCTCCAGAAGAGAGATTTTCCGTTGGTTCCAATCTTCTCCCAGTGCCATGGCCATCGCTTCCTGCTTTATACCCAGCATCTCACGAAAACGCTTGATATTCCGCCCCTGATGAATCTGCTTCTCCATCTTCCGCTCTTTTCCCAAATTTACAAACACCCATCCGGGCTATTCGCATTTTAAATGCTTATCATCACTAATTTCCCTTTCTGCCGATTAATTCAATTCTCCAAATTTTCCCTCGCGGAATTCTTCGAAGGTTTCCATCAGTTCAGCCTGGGTATTCATCACAAAGGGACCATAGCTGGCTATCGGCTCATTAAGCGGTTCGCCACTCATAAATAACAAACGGGCTTTGCTGTCGGCACGCATGCTGAATACGGTACCGCTTGTTTCAAACACCACCAGCGATTGCGGTTCAATACGCTTACCCTGCATGGTGGTTTCGCCCTCCATCACCAGTACGGAAAGGGTATGGCCCTCTTCCACAGTACCATTGAATATACCCCCCTCATTCATATCCACCTGAAACAGGTTGATCGGTGTATAGGTTTTCGCGGGTCCCTGTACATCGTGCCAGCTGCCGGCGATCACTTTCACGGTACCTCCATTGTCGGGCAACTCATACACTCCAATCTGATCGGCTTTGATCGATTGATAATGGGGCGCTTCTTTTTTGAAACGGGCAGGCAGGTTCACCCAGAGCTGGATCATTTCAAAGCTTCCGCCATTGCGACTGAATTCCTTCTCGTGATACTCCTTGTGCAGAAGGCCGCTGCCCGCTGTCATCCATTGTACATCACCGGGATAAATAACACCATGGTTTCCCGCACTGTCGTGATGCTCCACCGCCCCCTTGATGGCGATGGTTACGGTTTCAAATCCCTTATGGGGATGCGCACCCACACCACGGGCATACTCTGAAGGCGCAAAATTGCTCTCCGCCGCATAGTCCAAAAGCAAAAACGGACTCATGCGATGCATGGATACAGGTCCGCCGGGGAAATAATGGTATACAGGAAATCCATCCCCAACCATTCCCCGCTCAGCCGGACGTTTTACGATTTTTTCGATGTTCTTTTTCATGTGAGATGATTTAGAATACAAATTTAATGTTTGAACATTGAAATTGGTGTTAAGGGATTGGTAAGGGGACGGAGGAGGGAGGAGGGGGAACAAAGGGGACAAGGTGGACAGAGGGGACAAAGGGGACGAAGGGGACAAAGGGGACAGAGGGGACAAAGGGGACGAAGGGGACA
>DATCJQ010000242.1:0-3982 GCA_036562745.1 Flavihumibacter sp. | reverse complement strand
GAACCGGAGTTGTCGCAGCAGTTGCGCAAATTCCAGTTCAGCAATCTTCGCATTTGTTTTTGCGATTTCAATTTCCGATTTGCGCTTGCCACCAAGCAGGATAAGCTGGTCGAACTGGAACAATTTCTCCCCTCCGCTGCCGACATGAAAAGCCTTTCGGTTATCGGGATCCCAGGCGTTAAAGCTGGCGGTGAATACCGGGTTGGGGTAGGCTTTGGCCTGTATGATCTGCGCACGTTCTGCTTCGATATTCATGGATGATGCCAGCAGTGGCAGATTGCGCTGTAGAAAAATACTGTCTGCCACGTCAATGGTCAAACGAAGCGTGTCGGGGGGCAGATCGCGGGTCCCGTGATTTTGAGCTTTTGCTATTGGAACCAGGATTACGGTGGTTGACAATAGGAGCAGGATCTTTACTATTCGGTTATGCATGCATGTGTGACTTGACAAGCGTCAAATTTGGCAGGAATGACCTTAAAAAGGGCTTAAAGGAGATAAAAATGGGCTTAAGGCGGGGGAAGGGAGAAGGGGGAAGGGGGAAGGGGAAACCGGCTTGCGAAAGTAAGAACACACCAGCTATCTATTGCATCCTAAATCGCGCAATTTAGCAGGTAAGTATTAGGGTGAAATTATTGGTATCAGGCGGGATGGATTCATAAAAGATTGATCCGTTATGGAGTTCGATGATCTTTTTGGTAAGCACGAGGCCCAGCCCGAAGCCCAGCTTGGTGCGGCTGTTCTCGCCCCGAAAAAAATGGGTAAAGAGGTATTTCTGTTCCTCCTCGGCCACCGGTTTTCCGGTGTTGAGCACCACGATCCGGATGGCATTATCTTCCGACGTATCGATTTCCACCGTAGCCCGACCATTGTTGCTATAGGTAATACAATTATTGAAGAGATTCAGGAAGGCCTGTTTCAACAGCATCTCGTTGCCCTGAACAACCAGCCGGACCTCCTCCGGGACCTCCGGATTGTAATTCAGTTCGAAAACAAAATCAGGGAAAAGGCTGTTCAGCTCACCGATACAGTCGAATATCAGTTCATCGATCCGCAGGGCTGTCTTTTCGAATCCCTGCCCGGCTTCCACTTTTGAAATCGTGAGCATGGTATTGATGATCTCGGCAAGGGAATTGGTCTTCTCGATTTGTTTATCCATCTCAGCGCGCAGCGTGTCATTATCGAGGTTCTGCTTGATGCGCTCCAGTTCCGACACAATCACCGCTATCGGCGTCTTCAACTGGTGCGAAATATGGTGAATGGAATGTCGCTGAAAAGCGTAAGCATTATCCACATTGCGGATCATCTCGTTAAATTTCTGGTTGAGATAATCGATTTCGTGGGTGTTGGTGGAGATATCCAGTTCCACCCGGGGATCGCCCACCTTATAACGGCCAAGTATAGCCGCCAACGAGGATATGGGCCTGGATATGCGTCCGGCCAGATAAATGGAAATCAGCGTACTCAGCAGGCTGAACACCGCGAAGGTGGATATCAGTACGAGTTTCAGCATATCAAGGCGACGGTAGCCAATCTCATCATAGGCTTTGCTGATGCCGTAGTAAATCTTATCATTAGCCGAAAATCGGATCGCCACCACATCGTAAAGGCCGTCTTTCCGCTCGATCCAGTCGTGGCTTTGCGTCAGGCCCGACAACAATTCTTCCGAATAGGTGATCGGCACGTCATCCAGACTGGCGTAAATCAGTTTTTTATCCTGGTCGAATATCAGCAGTTTCTCGTTCAGAATGGAATTGATATTCAGCTGATCGATGAACTCGGTCAGTTCCTTTTCGTTTTTTTCGATCTCGGTTATAAAGCGTAGCGTGGTGAAAATTTTTTCCTTCTGCCTTTGCTGGAAGTCCTCCTCCCGATACGCGGCGTAAAGCCAGAACACGATCAAAAACATCACGCCCACCAGCACGATACTGGTGGCCGAGAAATAAAGCAATATCTTGTTTTTGATCTTCATCGTAATTGTGCGTATGCCTTTAGCAGGCCGGCTTTCTTACTCAAAATAGTAACCGTATCCGACTTTGGTTTTGATATTCTGCTTATTGAAAGGCTTTTCCAGCTTATTGCGCAGAAAATTGATATACACTTCTATGGTGTTTGTATTCGCTTCGAGCACATTTCCCCATATTTCCCTGATCAGATCCTTCTTGGAGACCAGCTCCCCCTTGTTTTCGATGAGCCTTACCAGGATCTGATATTCCCTAGGCGTCAGCTGGATGGACTTACCCTGACGCATAACCGATTTTGTTTTTGTATCGATCACGATATCATCCGCCACGATGGTGTCGGGTTTGGTATGTGCCGTGTGCGCCCGTTTGATCAGTGAATTGATGCGTAGCAGGAGTTCCCGCATGTAAAACGGCTTGGTGAGATAATCATCCGCGCCGCTGTCGTAGCCCCTGACCTTATCATCCAGTTCCGCGAAAGCCGTCAGCATGATCACCGGCGTGTTGGTATTGTACTGGCGGA
Source organism: Flavihumibacter sp. (assembly GCA_036562745.1). Taxonomy (GTDB): domain Bacteria; phylum Bacteroidota; class Bacteroidia; order Chitinophagales; family Chitinophagaceae; genus Flavihumibacter. Next base: position 1,501 of record DATCJQ010000242.1, on the reverse strand, counting down.
ACCCGCGGCAGAGCTCGAACCCATCGCGCCCGGGCAGACTGATATCCATCACCACGCAATCGAACTGATCGCGCTTCAGGGCCTTTTCGGCCAGGGCACCGTCATAGAGCGCGGTCACCTGCATGCCCTCCGCCTGCAGTGCATCGGTAATATTCTGATTCAGGGTTTGGTCGTCTTCGATCAGGAGGATGTGCATGCCGCAAATTTAGGAAAATGCCCTTCACCCGACGGGTACCCGTCGGGCACCCGTCGGGTGGCGACCGTTAAAAAACGGGGGGCAGCCCTTCAGCTAAAACGTTTAAATCGAACAATATACAGTCAAAACACCCGGGGTGTGGCCTCCCCCTACCCGTCGGGTACCCGACGGGTAGGGACTTTGTCGAGCAAAAAACGGATGGAAATCACCAATTTTTTATTCCGCTGTGGTTGTTTTGAATTTCTCGTGATGAAGTACCCAGCCGCCGATGATACCAAGCACGCTACCAATCATGATATCCGCAAGACGGGCTAAAAAGATAGCATCCGTATTCGCTGCAAGATCGCCGCCTGATTCGGCCAGGAAGATGGTCAGCACCGTAATAAACACCGTTGCCACTACATAATTGCGGACCACAAGGAATTTGATTATTATTTGAAGTAGCGTGATGCTGATCACAATGGCGAGCGGTCCCGGATGCGCATAGGCAATCAGCCAGGTGAGTCCCAATCCGATGATCGTACCCACGACCCGTTGAATGCCGCGGGTACGGGCATGCTGTGAGCTGCTCCCCTGCATCACGGCCAGGCAGGTAATCGGAATCCAATAAGGATTCTTGAACGGCAGCATAAAAGCCAGTCCCAGCGAGATGAACATAAAGAACCCGAAAATCAGCGATTCGTTCAGATTGGTCCGGGTATCCTTATTGATGGTCGGCGCCGGGTTGGTGGCATTCGGCTTCAGCGTAAGCAGACTATACACCAGCGCGATGGCGCAGGTGAGCATGGTGCCCATTGCCAGGTATCCTATTCGCTGCGGGATCTTTTCCATATCGGCAGGCATACAAATGGCGGTGGAGGCCAGCATGATGAAAAAGAAATTGCCCGGCGGTTTCGTGAGGTTCAGCTTGTGCAGGGAGTAATGAATACCGAAAGAAAGTAATCCCAATGCAAAAGGTGCAAGCATCCGGTTAAAGGAGAAAAATAATCCTACCGTGTAACAGAACATGAGTCCGAAGCAGCAGGCCATGAGCAGGATCATGCGTTCGGCGAGCCGGTCGGACTGTATATAGAGGATCGACAATCCGGCCAGCGAGGCGTTCTTTCCGGCATTGAGATCGCCGAGCGACCAGCCGATCATCAGGGGGATGCCCACCGCGAGTCCGGCTGCAATGGGCAGGTCCCACCGCCGGGTAGATTTATTGAATGCGAATATCGAGTTCATTGGCGTACCGGGGGCAAAGTACGAATTAATGGAGAAGGGGGGACAAAGGGAACAAAGGGGACAAAGGGAACAAAGGGGACA
>DATCJQ010000235.1:0-3344 GCA_036562745.1 Flavihumibacter sp. | reverse complement strand
GTGGAAACCGCGGCCAACTATGCCATTGAAAAGGCATTGGCTCATAAGCCCGATCGCGATAACCTTACCTGGGGTGAATATGTGAAACGCAGTGCAGGCAAACAGCCACTCGCAACCGGCTTGTGAGCGGACCGACTGCAGGACGGCCCATTGCAACACAGTCGGTTGCAGGCCAACCACAACCCAACCAAGGATTCTAAAAGCAAGCAACCAGAATATTTATACTTTAGACTGCCAATGAGTAAAATCAATTACCAGCAATTCACCCTGGGTGTTGAAGAAGAATACATGGTGCTCGACCCTCAAACGCGGGAGTTGAAAAGCCATGAACAGAAAATTGTACTGGAGGGACAAAAGATAATCAAAGATAAAGTCAAGGCCGAGATGCACCAGGCCGTGGTGGAAGTGGGAACCGATATCTGCAAAAACATCGACGAAGCCCTCAAAGATGTTGCAACCCTTCGGAAAACGATCGCGCAGGTTGCCGGCGATCTCGGTTTTGCCATGGGCGCCGCGGGTACCCATCCCTTTAGCCATTGGCAAAGCCAGCTGATCACCGATCATGTCCGATACAGCGAAATCGTGAACGAACTGCAGGAAGCTGCGCGGAGCAATCTCATTTTCGGACTCCATGTGCATGTGGGAATGGAAAGCAGGGAGATGGCCAACCATATCGCCAACAGCACCCGCTATTTTCTGCCGCATATCTACGCTCTCAGTACCAATTCTCCGTTCTGGGAAGGAAGGCTAACCGGATACAAATCGTTCCGCACTAAAGTTTTTGACAAATTCCCACGCACAGGTATACCCGAATATTTCGACACCATCGAGGACTATGATCATTATGTGAAGCTGCTGGTAAAGACTAACTGTATCGACAATGCGAAAAAAATCTGGTGGGATCTCCGGGTGCACCCCTTCTTCAATACCGTGGAGTTCCGCATCTGTGATGTGCCGATGACCGTGCATGAAACCATCGTGATCGCAGCACTTTTCCAGGCCATCTGCGCGAAGATTTATAAGCTCCGCACCAATAACCTGAATTTTATCCAGTACTCACGGGCATTGATAAACGAAAACAAATGGAGGGCCAGTCGCTATGGTATCGACGGTCGTCTGATCGATTTCGGCAAGGAAGAAGAAGTCAACACCCGCGTGTTGATTTACGAATTGCTCGACTTTGTGGATGATGTGGTGGATCAGCTGGGCAGCCGGCACATCCTATCCTTGGTTCCGGCACTGCTTGAGACCGGCACCGGTGCCGACCGTCAGATTCGGGTCTATAATGAAACCAACAATATGGTGTCTGTGGTGGATTATATTAAGGATCAGTTCTTATTTGGCATTTAGTTTTTCCGCAAGAAATATATCATGACAAAACATTTCAAATGGATGACAGGTGCCTGCCTGCTACTGATGGCGGCCTGGTCATGCAAACCTTCCAACCAGGCTGATCTGGTTATTTTCAATGCCCATATCTACACGGTTGACAGCGCTTTCAGTACAGCTTCGGCTATGGCTGTCCGTGATGGCAGAATCCTGGCCCTGGGCTCAGATGACGAGATCAAAAATAAGTTCAAGAGCAACCAGGAGGTAGACGCCGGAGGGCAGTATATCTATCCCGGTTTTATCGATGCCCATTGTCATTTTCTGGGTTATGGCATGGGACTGCAAACTGCCGACCTGGTAGGCACCGACAGTTGGGAAGCCATACTGGATACGCTGAAAAATTTTGCCCCGCGCGCCAAAGTGCCCGGCGGGTGGATTATTGGCCGCGGGTGGGACCAGAACGATTGGGCCGACAAACGATTCCCCACCAATGATGCACTCAACAAACTCTTCCCCGATCGTCCGGTTTTACTGAGCCGTATTGACGGGCATGCTGCCATCGCCAACCAGAAGGCTCTGGAACTGGCCGGCATCAAACCCGGCGATCAACTCACCGGCGGCAAGATCCTGGTGGAAAACGGAAAACTGACCGGCCTGCTGATCGATAACGCAATCGGATTGGTGGGCAGCAAAATTCCGGCCCCGGATGCGGCCCATATACGAAATGCATTGCTGGACGCACAGCGGAACTGCTTCGCAATGGGCTTAACTACCGTAGATGATTGCGGACTGGATTATACCGAAGTAGAATTCATGGACAGCCTGCAAAAAACCGGCGAACTGAAAATGCGGGTTTACGCCATGTTGGGCGATGCAAAACATAATTACGACTATATCCTGCCGAAAGGCATTGTCAAAACCGACCGGATGCATGTCCGCTCGTTTAAAGTGTATGCAGATGGCGCCCTCGGCTCCAGAGGTGCCTGTCTGCTGCAGCCTTATTCCGACCACCGCGATAACTATGGTTTCCTGTTAAGCGATCCCGAACATTTCGATTCGGTGGCCGCAGTACTGGCCGCCTCGCCCTTCCAGATGAATACCCATGCGATTGGCGACAGTGGCAACCGGACTATCCTCCATGCTTATGCGAAACATCTCAAAGGCCAAAACGACCGTCGCTGGCGGATCGAACATGCTCAGGTAGTGAATTCCGCAGATTTCAAACTCTTTGCCGATAACAGCGTGATTCCTTCCGTGCAACCCACACATGCCACTTCCGATATGTACTGGGCCGGTGATCGTTTGGGTAAGGAGCGCGAAAAAGGCGCCTATGCCTTTCAGGATCTGCTGAAACAAAACGGTTGGCTCGCCCTGGGCACCGATTTTCCGGTTGAAGACATCTCCCCCTTCAAAACCTTCTTTGCCGCCGTTTTCCGCCAGGATGCCAAGGGCTATCCGGAAGGTGGTTACCAGATCGAAAACGCACTGACTCGTGAGCAGGCACTGCGCGGCATGACCATCTGGGCCGCCAAAAGCAATTTTGAGGAGCACGAAAAAGGAAGTCTCGAGCCCGGGAAACTGGCCGACTTCATCCTGCTGGATACCGACCTAATGAACGCAGCGGCCTCGAAAATCCTGACCACCCGCGTGCTGGGCACCTGGCTCAACGGCGAACAAGTTCACCAATAACCGTGTTTTCACCACCCGTCGGGTACCCGTCGGGTACCCGACGGGTGGGCAAGATTTCGTATTTTTGTCGCTATGGCAAGGGATTTCGAAAAGATTAAGGTGGCCATTCTCGACCTGTATGAAGGGGTCGAGAATCAGGGAATGCGTTGTATTCGTGAAATTTTGAATCTGTATGCCGATCAGCATCAGCTCGATCTGGAATGGGATGAATTTGAGGTGCGGATCCGGCAGGAAATCCCCGATCTGAGCTATGATATCTATATCTCGAGTGGCGGTCCGGGTTCTCCCCTGGAAAGCATCGGATCGGCCTGGGAAGACGCCTATTT
>DATCJQ010000232.1:0-8686 GCA_036562745.1 Flavihumibacter sp. | reverse complement strand
CCGTAGGTATGCTTGCAGGTTTTGATGTGCAACCATTTTAATTCGAGCTGGCGATCAGGATTACCGAGGAAATTCTTTCTCGATTCCCCCACCTGGTTTGCCAGATCGGTATTTCCCAGGTCCTGTTCAATCCAGCAACCCGACTCCACATCCCGGAAAAAAATATTTTCATAGCCGGAATCGAACAGCACAAAAACCATATCCTGCTTTGGATGTTCAATGGTTCTTACATACGCTTTCAGAAAAGGATCATACTGGTCTTGCATACGTGGCGCTTATTGGAATGGAAAACATTGATTTTATCAACTCACAGAGTTTTTCTGTGTTGGTTGTCAGTGACAGCACAACGAGGTTGGCAGCCGAGTAATAGTATTTTAAAAATTGCTCCGATTTCCTTCCGGCAAACGACCATTTCCATTGGCACGCATTAAGTTCCATAAAAAGGTCCAGTTGCTGCATGCCCGTGCAGAGCTCGGGATCGGGCACATCCATGCTCCCGCCAAGAAAAACCAGTTCGCCCTTATGATGATCGGGCAACTGCTTTAACAGGGACGGAAGGAGCTGGAGGGTCGACTCACAATCCATAAAATCATCATGCACTAAAAGCATGAAACCATTAACCGGAATTCCCAATGCATTTCGGGCGATTTTCCGGTCCATCGGAATATAGTTCAATTCCCTGTACCGGCACTGTTCTCCTGAAATAAAACGGGTTTCTCCGAGCATAAAGGATCCTGGCATATCAAAGGTGGCTTCCTGGGTAGCAATCGTGGTTCGTTTCATACCCCGCGCGATAAAAGATCTATGCCATGAACACTAATCTGTTAAGAAAATCATGGTGAGGAATTCCGGCCGCATTTTTGTCTTACTCTGTGAGGTGATTCAGCCACGAAAAAAATAGAGGAGCTATGCCGAAAGTAAATTGTTACTGTATGAACAGCGTGTTTACGCTTAGTTTTCAACGCCGAACGGGCGATGGCTGTGCCGGTTATATTGGCCGGATCTTCAGCCAGCCGCCCCTGTTTTTTGAGATTTGCGCCTCCGACCGACCTGGTGAAAAATTTGGTTTCTACCCGGCCGATTTACCAGCCATTTTCAGACGCGCCATCGCCAGGGCCATCCTGAAATTCGAAAGTCGTTCAGCCCGGTAATGGCTCCCGCTAAAAATACCCACTTACCATGATTTGTCGAAATATTTCTACAAAACTGGTATAAGATTTTTATTATGAATGACTTATTAATTAAGTTTTTCCCCTTAACCCTTATACAAACATTGCACCTAAGGCCAATTAAGGAAAAATACTTAGCCACCTCTTTGAATATTTGAGTTTTTCTATTAACGTTGCACCTTGAAGATTAGTAGAACCAGCTGGTAAATTTAGATCGAGCTGTCCTTCCATCCTGGTTAAAAACCTCCCAAACTATTGCCTTCCAACGTATAACGAATTATAACTATATATAGTTCGAATGGGTGATTATTGCCCACAAAAAAGTAAAAACACTATTTGTGGACCATATCAACCGGAGGGAATAGTGTGAACGATGCAGAGCCCCCAAAACAGATTAAACACATACCCATGAACGAGATCGAAGAAGGTTTTGGCATCAGAAAAAATCTGGTAAAGTTTCTTCGTAACTGGCCAATTTTTCTGGTATCTCTGATTCTGACATTGACTGCCGCATTTCTTTTTATCAAACTGGTGCCCAAAAAGTACCAGACCACTGCGGCTATCCTTATCAAGGACCAGAAAAAGGGTACGGAAGATGCCCAGATGGTCCAGTCGCTGAACCAGCTCGCCAGCAACAAAATCGTGGAGAATGAGATCGAGGTGCTCAAATCCAAGGAGCTGATCCTTTCAGTGATCGATAAACTGAAACTCTATGCTACGGTTGATGCCACCGAAAATTTTGTGCGCCGTGAAGTGTACGAACTCTCGCCGATCGATATCGAAGTTCGGCATCCCGACTCCATTCAAAAATGCAAACCCATTCCTGTTCAGTTTGCTGCCGACGGAAAAAGCTTTACGATCCATAACAAAAGTTATCAGACCGGTGAGTGGGTAAACACAGACTGCGGAGTGTTTCGGATTACAGCCATCCATGCCGAAAAAATCGATCGCAATAAGGATTACCGCATCATTCTGCAACATCCCAAACTGGTAGCGGAGAACCTTTCAAAGGAGCTGGCTATTTATACGGCCAACAAAATGGCTTCGGTCATCAACCTGAGTCTTTACGATGCCAATGCCAAAAAAGCAGAGGATATCCTCAACACGCTGCTGAAGGAATATAATGCCATCGCATTTAAGGAGAAAAATCAACTGGCTAGCAATACCCTCAGTGTGGTGAACGAAAGACTTTCGGTTGCCGCAAAGGATTTGGATTCCATAGAACACAGTTTGCAGACCTACAAATCGCAAACGGGATCGATGGATGTTAGTGCACAGAGCAAACTGCTCCTGGAGAATATTACCCAGAATGATCAGAAGGCAGCGGATATCCAGCGCAAGCTTCGCTCTCTGCGCGAACTGCAGCGCAATCTGAACACTCCGGGCAACCAGTTACTGCAGGCACCCTCGGTAAATGATGTGGATGACAAATTGCTGGCCGATCTGATTCAGCAATTGTACGAACAGGAGATTAAATACAATTCGCTGAGCAAGACCACGGCGATGAACAGTCCGATCATGATTGCGATTCAGGACAGGATCGAGAAACTGCGTCCCGTTATCACCAACAACATCAATAACCAGATTCGTTCGCTGGAGCAGGCCGAGCAGACCCTGCTATCCACCAACTCAAAATATTCGGCACACCTGAGCAGCATGCCGGTTCGCGAACGGGAGATCATCGAAATTTCCAGAGAACAGAATAAAAAAGTAGATCTCTATAACTATCTTCTGCAAAAACGTGAGGAGGCGGAGCTGTCGATTTCCGCTGCTGTACCTGATAACCGCATTATAGATCGGGCAACCAGCACCGTTAAACCGGTTAAGCCCAAGACGATCATCGTACTCGGTGGAGCTTTTGTAGCTGGATTGCTCATCGCTTCCATGATCGTGTTGACTAAAGATGCGTTGAAAATTACCATCGACGAACCCGCTCAATTGGAACAGCTTACCGGCAAACCGGTGTTGACGGAAATCGTCGAAGAGAAGAAATCCGGTCCGCTTGTTGCCGTAACCGGGGCCAGAACCGAAATCGCCGAGCAGTTCCGTCGCCTGCGCAGCAGCCTGCCTTATATCGGTATTAACGGAAAGCAAAACCGCGTATTGGTAACATCTTCCATCGCCAAAGAAGGAAAAAGCTTTGTTGCACTGAACCTGGCAAGTAGTGTTGCTGCAACCGGAAAAAGAGTGGTGCTCGTGGAGTTTGATCTCATCAACCCGACACTGGGTAAAAAACTGGAGCTGGAATTTGAAAGCGGACTCACCGACTATCTGCTGAACAAAAAAGAAGTGGCTGATATCTGCATGCCGGTTGAACAGGTTGAAAATCTCAGCCTGGTGCCTGCCGGACAACCACTGGAATCATCGTCTGACTTATTAACTCAACATAAGCTCGATCAACTTTTCAATTACCTCAGCTCGAATTACGATCTCGTCATCGTCGATTCTGCACCGATCGGCTTAATCAGCGATGCCTTCGCCATCAGTGAATACTGCGACGCGACAATTTTTGTCGTTCGGCAGGATACCAGTCCCAAATCCATGATTAAAAAGCTCAAAAAGGAATCCACCCTGGCGAGACTGAAGAACACGTCCGTTGTATACAACGGAACGAAAACGCGAAACAGTTATCTCAAAGAATACTATTCGGCCCAATAACCAAATCACCATAAAGGACTATTGAAAATGTTCAGTAAACACTGGATACAGAGACTCCCTTTTCTCCTGGGTGGGGCTGATGCCCGTTCCCGCACCATCAACCGGAATATTCTTTATTCCGTATTGGTGAAGGGCCTGAGCATTCTTGTAAACTTTATCCTGGTGCCGGTGACCATCCGGTTTACGACGGCATCTGATTACGGAATCTGGCTGACCCTGAGTTCCATCATCACCATGGCCAATTTTTTTGACCTGGGAATAGGAAACGGTTTGCGTAACAAATTATCCGAAGCCCTGGCTGTTGGTGATATTTCCAAAGGCAAAAGACTGATTGGAACTGCCTACCTGTTCAGCACGGGAATATCACTTGCCTTCACCATCCTGTTGGTGGCCTGCAATCGTCATTTCGACTGGATTGGCTTTCTGGGAATTGAAAACGCCAACCATGCGGAACTGAAAGCTTTACTAAATGTAATCATCATCACATTTTGTATTCAGTTCACGGCGCAGCTGATCAACACCATTTATTTCGCAATTCAGCAATCGGCCATGGTGGCATTCAGCTTCCTGGCGGGCAATTTGCTCTCGCTAATCCTGATCCTGCTTTTGGGATATCTTGACATCAACGGGCTGTTCTGGATGGGTTTCGCTTATGTAAGCGGAAATATTCTCGCCCTGTTGGGATTGACGCTTCATTTATTCCTGGTACGTCGCCGCGATCTGGCTCCTTCTTTCACAGGGATTCAAAAATCAGAGGTAAAAGAACTCTTCTCGCTCGGCGGGAAGTTTTTCCTGATTCAGGTGGTGGCCATCTTCCAGTTTCAGATCGCCAGCGTACTGATCAGCCGTTATCTCACATCGCTGGATGTTACCGAATACAATGTGGCATTCAAACTATTCAGCGTGGTGACTATGGCCTTTGGCATTATCATCACCCCAATATGGAGTGCTGCCACCGATGCCGTTTCGAAAAACGATTATGAATGGATTCGCAAAACCATTCAATCGCTTCAGAAAACCTGGCTGAAAATGCTGGGAATAATCATCCTCATACTGATTTCATCACCCCTGATATTCAAAATCTGGCTGGGCGATTCCGTGCATGTGAACTTTATCACCAGCCTCGGGATAGCGCTTTATATGGCTGTTTACACCTTCAGCATGATCTACGTGTACATGCTGAACGGGATGGGAGTTTTGAACGTGCAGTTTTATTTCTCCCTTGCATTGCTCCTCTTCTTTTTCCCGATTGCTTATTTCTTCATAAACACACTGGGACTTGGAATCTTCGGGGTAAGCATGGCACTGATTGTGGCCAATATTAATGGATTTCTGGCCGCACCGATTCAATTGAAAAATATCCTTCACTCAAAAATTGGAAGAGCGGCGTCATGAATCAGGAACTGAAAGACAGGATATATACAATCAAGGACTGGCATCTGTACGCGGCGATTACGTTGTCGAGCTATATCTATGCCTGCTTCATTGTTACGGACGCTTTTTATTACAGGGTCATCGCCTTTGTTTTTGCCTTTGCGTTCCTGGCGCTACTTCCTCTTTACATCCTGGAGAGAAGGCATAGCTTCTTCAAACCGAACGGAGTACAGGCAAGAATCTGGTTTTTCCTGTTCACCTTCCTTACCCTGATTCCATTGGCCTATTCAATTCAGGGAGATCCCAGGAGTCTGGTAACTCTCGCCTTCCATCCCCTGGCATTTCTGGCCTTCTTTATTTCGGTTGTGGCGCTTACGGTAACCACAAAAACCAAGGATACAATCCTTAAATTTTCAAGCATTGTAAACAACTGCCTGCCCTTCGCAATCGTTGCAGACTATCTCTTTAACGGAAAACCGGCGGGGATTAACGAATTGCATTTCTTCCTTTTCATCGAGATCATATTCTACGATCAGTTAAAGAAAAGACGCCGCCTTTATCTGCTGCTGCTGGTATTGGCCATTATCGTTTTGCAGGTTATTGCCGATAACCGGATGGTGGCGATCCGCCTTATCGTTGTAAGCTCGGCGCTGATCGGTTTTAAAATGATACCCTTCCTCGCCAATAAAGCGCTGCGATTTATTGCACTGGTTGGCGGCATCATTCTATTTTATCTGCTGGCATTTGAATTCGAATCTACTTTCCAGTTTTTTACCGATTACCTCCAACAACTTTCCATCGATCCAACGGATACCCGAAGCTTTCTGTACGTGGAATTTTTCGAGGATTTCAAAGGACTGGACTGGCTCGGCGGCAAAGGATATATGGGGTCTTATTTCAGTCCATGGTTTTACGAATGGCAGGGTGATGACGGCGACCATTTCCAGCGTTTCTCCATTGAAGTGGGAGCCCTTGAGTTTTTACTGAAAGGTGGATTACTTTTATTGATACCGTTTTATCTCTTACTGATCGGATGCCTTTTCATCGGATTCGTGAAGGCCCCTGTGAACTCAGCAGCATTCCGCTTTTCAGTTTTTCTTCTTGTTCAGTTCATGATCACTTCGATAGAAAACTCTCCCATGTTCAGCATCAACTATATGCTGATCTGGCTAAGCATGGGAATCATAATAGTTGACACCACCATGAAAAAGAAAAAAGTTCCCGCCTATGTTGGTAATCTGTGATATCAATATTTATAAGCTGGGACATTATATCGGCTTCAATCAGTATCTGCTGGATCATGCAGATCAGATTCGCCGTGCCGCTAAAACAGACCGGGTTGTCTTCTTTTTTAACGAGGAGGCAAAGACCCTTTTGTCCATTCCCGCCAACGTGGAAGTGGAATTCCTGCCCGTTCCATCTATCTGGCGATACCAGCCCATGAAGCGATTCAGGATCTGGCGCATCATCAATGAGCGGATGCAGCAATACCCGGGAGCCCATCTCTACTATATGGACTTTGACAAGTTCCAGCTGCCCGTTGGATTGATGAACATGAACTTCAGGCTAAGCGGCATTTATTTCCGACCGCATCACCGGATTACCACCTCCAACCGTACTCTTAAAATCAGGCTGCAAACCTGGCTGAAACGATATAAGAAAATCGCAGCAGAGCGTTTGTTGCTCAGAAACCGTTCACTGGAACGCGTATATATTTTGAATGACCGGGAGGGCGTCTCTTATCTGAACAAGTATCACGGAAATCAGGTATTCCGCTATCTGCCCGACCCCATATTCGATTATGGTTTTGAGCCCGGCACTATTGAAAGACCCGTGGATTCCATTTCCTTCCTGATTTTCGGAGCATTAACGGAAAGAAAAAATATCCGGATGCTGATCACGGCATTCGGTCGGGCAAGATTCAGCAAGAAGGCCGTCCTGCACCTGGTTGGGAAAACCGAAAGCGATCAATACCTGCAATCGTTGCGCACGCTGGCAGCAGATTCCATTCGCGGACAGGAAGCGGAGAAATCCGTTCTCTTCAATACCGATTTTGTTTCCGACGAGGAAATGGAACGATACCACGCATCAACGCATGTTTCGCTGCTGGTGTACCGCGATTTCTATGGTTCAAGCGGGCTCATCGGACGTGCAGCGAAACACCGGCAATTGGTTATAGCACCATCAGTAGGCCTGCTTTCTGAGATCACTGAACAATATCGCTTAGGCATCACCGTAGACCCCAACGATCTCACAGAGATCACAGTTGCCATGGAAAAGGCAGAGCAATTGGTTAAGAAACAGGAGTTCGAAGGCGCTACTGCTTTTTACAAAGAACATCATCCATCAAGATTTCTGGAAACCCTTTTTTCTATTGATTAGTAACGCACCAGTTATGAGACAGGATTTTTTAGGACTACATGTAAATACCGGCCCCTACCGCTATTTCATCGAAACTATTAACAGTCTGGCCGCCGCACAGCAATCATCTTATGTATGTGTCGCCAATGTACACATGCTGGTGGAGGCTTACATGAAGCGGGAATTTAAGCAGATCATCAACAATGCAGACCTGGTTACCCCGGATGGCATGCCCATCTGTATTGGGCTGCACCAGCTTTATGGTCTTCATCAGGACCGCGTGGCCGGTATGAACCTCCTGCCCGATCTGCTCAAAAACGCCTCCGATCAGAAGATCCCGGTATTCATTTACGGCGGACATCCCGATCTTATTCCGGTGCTGCACGAGTACGTGAATAAAAACCTGCCGGATCTCGATCTCCGTGGGGTATACTCCCCTCCTTTTCGCCCGCTTACCAAGGCAGAAGATGAGGAAGTGATTGAAATGATCAACCAGTCAGGTGCCAGGCTGGTGCTGGTATCGCTGGGTTGTCCCAAGCAGGAAATCTGGATGGCAAAAATGAAAGGTCGCATCAACGGATGCATGGTGGGAATTGGGGGCGCCATCCCGGTAATGCTGGGAATTCAGAAAAGAGCGCCGCTCTGGATGCAACGCTACAGTCTCGAATGGCTGTACCGCCTGCTTCAGGAACCGCGTCGCCTTTTCAAACGCTACCTGGTGACCAATTCCATTTTCCTGTACCTGTATGTTGCAGCACTAATCAAACACTATCTTACAGAACGGTTAGGCATTTCCACAAACTAGGAAAGCGCCCGACTACCCAGAAAACTGATGCGAATTCTGATCATTCATAACCGGTACCAGGAAAGAGGAGGCGAAGACAGCCTGGTTGAAATGGAAATAAACCTGTTGAAACAGGAGCACGAAGTGGAAACGCTTTATTTCCAGAACAAGCCCGGCGTGGGCGGCTTGCTGCAATTTATCCTGTCGGTATGGAATATTGCTGCTGCCGCGAAGGTTCGCAAAAAGATCAGGGACTTTCGCCCCGATATAGTGCATGTACACAACTGGCATTTTGCGGCCAGCCCGATCATCTTCCACTCCATCGCGAAAGCGGGTATTC
>DATCJQ010000230.1:0-5112 GCA_036562745.1 Flavihumibacter sp. | reverse complement strand
GAAGGATACCACTGCGTCAAAAGACTCTGACAAGTCCCAGGGCAAACTGGTGATTTACCAGGTTTTCACCCGTCTTTTCGGGAATACAAACACCACCAACAAGCCCTGGGGCACGATCGAGGAAAACGGGGTTGGGAAATTCAACGATTTCAGCGATTCAGCCCTGGAGGCGATCAAAGACCTTGGCATTACCCATATCTGGTACACCGGGGTTCCGCATCATGCACTGATCCGCGATTACACGGAATATGGCATTTCCAATGATGATCCCGATGTGGTTAAGGGAAGGGCCGGCTCGCCCTACGCAATCAAAGACTACTACAATGTGAATCCGGATCTGGCGGTGAATCCGGCTCAACGGCTCAAGGAATTCAAGCGGCTGATCGACCGTACGCATAAACACGGACTGAAACTGATCATCGATATCGTACCCAATCATGTGGCCCGGCGTTATGAATCCATATCCAAACCCGATTCGGTGCAGGATTTCGGTGCAGGCGATGATACTTCGGTGGAATATCATCGCGATAACAATTTCTATTATATCCCCGGCAAGGCTTTCAGGGTGCCGGTGGGGGGAACATACAAACCACTGGGCGGCGAAGCCCATCCCCTGAGTGATGGCAAATTTGATGAACGTCCCGCTAAATGGACCGGCAACGGCAGCCGGCTGGCGCAGCCGCATCAGGGCGATTGGTACGAAACGGTTAAAATCAATTATGGTATTCGTCCGGATGGCACAAAGGATTTCGACAGCCTGCCGCAAAACTATGCGCAGCTTGGCATTGCGGAGCACTATAATTTCTGGCAGAATAAATCATTGCCCTCTTCCTGGAAAAAAATGCGGGATATTGCCCTGTTCTGGCTGGATATTGGTGTGGATGGATTTCGGTTCGACATGGCCGAGATGGTGCCGGTAGAATTCTGGAGCTATCTGAACTCCACGATCAAAACATTATACCCGGATGCCATCCTGGTGGCGGAAGTGTATAATCCGGTTCTGTATCGTCCCTATATCCAGCTGGGAAAAATGGATTATCTCTACGACAAAGTGGAGTTCTACGATACGCTGAAGCATATCATCCAGGGGCATGGTAGTGCCGACAACCTGGCTGCCATTCAAAAGGGATTATCCGATATTGAAGGCAATATGCTGCACTTCCTCGAGAACCACGACGAGCATCGCATTGCGAGTCCGGATTTCGCGGGCAGGCCCGAAAAAGCCAAGCCTGCCATGGTGGTTTCGACGCTGATCTCCAGTTCGCCCATCCTGATCTATTTCGGCCAGGAACTGGGTGAGCCGGGCGCGGAAAATGCAGGTTTCGGACAACCCGGTCGCACCAGCATCTTCGATTATGTGGGCGTCCCCAATCATCAGCGTTGGATGAATGGAGGCAAATTCGATGGCGGTCTGTTAAGCAGTGTTGAACTTGAGCTGCGTAAATTTTACCAGGATTTGCTGCGTTTTGCACGCCGGTCTGCCGTGGTCAACGGCAATTATGAAGAGATTCAGTTTCACAACCGCCAGCATAACGACGGGTATCACGACAAACTTTTTGCTTTCGCAAGATGGGATAATAACCAGCATTTAATTGTGGTGAGCAATTTCACCGAAACAAGCTATAAGGGCAAACTGGAAATCCCCTCAGCCCTCCTGCGCCAATGGTCAGTTAAAGAGGGCTCTTACATGCTGAAGCAGGAACTCTTCGGCGAAAAGCGCATACCCCTCACCGTTGAAAAAGGAATCGGACGTTGTGAAATTGAAATTGAGCCGTTTGGTTCCCTCGTAATGGGTTTGCAGAAATAGTTTACACCGGATATTTCCACGAACCGCGATAGGGCCGCTGTAACAGCGCCGACGCGTCCGGATCGCCGATTATTTGTTCCTTATCCGGATCCCAGTTTATACTTCTGCCTGCTTTGGCCGACAGGATGCCCAGCAGACTCATCGCGGTGGAGCGGTGTCCGATTTCGATATCGCATACAGCCCTTCGTTTGTTCTGAATGGCGGAGAGGAAATCGGCCCACAATTCCTTCACATTGTGATGATCGGTTGTATGCAGCGTAGGCTTCTCACGCAGCACCGGTTTATTCTTGTCAGCCGGATAAAAAGTCCAGCCATCGAGCCAGCCCAGATGGAAGGTTCCTTCTGTTCCGTAGAAATAACAACCCACATTGGTTCGCTCGGCTTCATTTCCGGCATACAGGCGATGTTCCCAAACTGCCTGAAATGACTCGAACTCATAACTTACTACCTGGGTATCGGGAGCATCCGTATTATCGCGTTTGATCTGCCGTGAGGCTGAGGAGAAAATCCGTTTCGGTCCCTTTTCCTCCGTCCACCACAGGATCTGATCCATCCAGTGAATACCCCAGTCGCCCAGCTGGCCATTGGCATAATCCATAAACTGCCGGAACCCACGGGGATGGATAGCCGAATTATACGGACGATAGGGCGCGGGTCCGCACCACATATCCCAATCCAGTTCGGCCGGGACTTCGGAATCCGGCACTATTTGTCCGGGTCCGCCGGGATAGTGAACAAATGCCCGTACCATGCCGATTTTACCGGCCTTTCCCGAGCGGAGAAATTCCATGGCCGATTTGTTATGCGGAGAAACTCTTCTGTGCGTACCTACCTGCACTACTTTGTTGGCCGCCCTCGCAGCGCGCACCATGGCCTTGCCTTCGTTAATGGTATGTCCTACAGGCTTCTCCACATACACATGCGCCCCCCGCTCCAGCGCCGCGATACAAATCAGGGGATGCCAGTGATCGGGCGTGGCCACAATGACGATATCCGGCGATTCTTTCTGGAGCAAATCACGGTAATCCTTATACGATTTTGGCTGATCGCCGTTCAGCTTATTGATTTCGGCGGCCGCGGCACGCAGATGACGCTGATCCACATCGCAAATGGCAACCACTTTGGACGAGCCGGCGGCGATGGCCTCCCGCAGAATATTCATACCCCACCAGCCACAGCCAACCAGGGCCGTTTTATAACGCGTTTGCTGAGCCAGTTTTACGAATCCCGGCATCATCGGAACCAGCAGGCCGGAGGAAGAGAGTTTCAGGAATTTTCTTCTTTGCATGAGCAAGGTTTTAGCAATGTTGTATTTTCAGGTCTTCAAACATGAAAGCCATGCCACTGTTGAACGTTTTAAATTACCGAAAAATATGCGTACTGATCGCATTCGGCACTATTCTTTGTGTACAGAGTTGCAAGAGCAAACAATATGAAGTGATCGGCAGCTTCGAAGCCCTGGATCCTTCCTTCCACGAACTGGTTTCGCCTGATGCCAGGGCAGAAATCATTGCAGAAGGATTTGAATGGAGTGAAGGTCCGCTTTGGGTGGCTTCAGAAAATATGCTGCTGTTTTCGGATATCCCCAACAACACGGTTTTTAAATGGACGGAAAAAGACGGTCACAAAATCTATCTCAAACCCGCCGGATATACCGGCAGCACTCCGCGTGTGGGAGAAATGGGCAGCAATGGCCTGATCCTGAACAAAGAGGGCAAACTCATTCTATGCCAACATGGCGATCGCCGTATTGCCCTGATGGATGCCCCGCTGCATGCGCCGGAACCGAAATTCATCACCATTGCCGACAATTACCAGGGTAAGGCCTTCGACAGTCCTAATGATGTTGTTATGCACCCCAGTGGCGATATTTATTTCACGGATCCGCCCTATGGATTGGAAAAATTTATTCAGGACACCACCAAAGCCGCGCCTTACCAGGGAGTCTACCGGGTACGTACAACCGGAGAAGTGGAATTACTGATCGACAGCATTAGCCGTCCCAATGGCATCGGCTTTACACCCGATGGTAAAACCCTGATTGTAGCCAACTCTGAAACAGAGAAAGCGGTTTGGTATGCCTATGATCTGGGCGAGGGCGACAGCCTGACCAATGCACGCATCTTTTTTGATGCCAGTTCCTATGCCAAAACAGCGCCGGGTGCACCGGATGGCTTCAAAATTGACGCAAAGGGAAATATGTACTCCACCGGTCCGGGTGGCGTATGGGTGTTCAATCCTGAAGGAAAGCCCCTGGGCCGTCTTAAACTGCCTGTTCCCAGTTCCAACTGTGCCCTGGCCGATGACGACAAAACCCTGTACATTACTGCCGATATGTACATCCTGAGAGTGAAGCTTAGATAATTTAAAACAGAAAATCATGACAACCGAAATGGAATGGTGGCAGCGTGGGCCGGTGGAAGGTTATCTCCCGATTTTCCAGCCCGCCGTGCATGCCATCCTGCAGGCCCGCGACGAGCTGCATCGTGCCCTGCAGGATTTTCCCGATGCATTACTCTGGCAACCGCTGCATGGAATGGCCTCCACAGGGTTTCATTTGCAGCATATAACGGGTGTGCTTAACCGATTACTGACCTATGCCAATGCCAAAGCGCTGACGGAGGAACAATTGGACTACCTTCGTGCGGAAGGAAAGCCCGTCCCCGGACTCACCACCAGGCGTCTCCTGGAGAATCTGGATCAGGAAGTGGAGCATACCCTCGCATCCATCCGAAATATGAAGGAAGATGCGCCCTTAGTTCCCCGGGCAATTGGAAGAAAAAAAATCCCCACCACCCAATTCGGACTCGTATTTCATGCTGCGGAACATATGATGCGTCATACGGGACAGGTACTGGTTACGAGCAAAGTCCTTTTGGCCGGCAACTACTAGGGTTGTGTAACACAAAAACTGCAACTATGGACACCAACAAAACCATACGCTGGGGCATTCTGGGTGCCGGAAAAATTGCCCGGGCCTTTGCCATCGATTTCCCATATATCCACCATGCCCAACTGGTAGCCATTGCCTCGCGCGATCATAACAAGGCCGCGGCATTCGCATCGGAATTTTCGATACCGCAGGTATTTAGCTACGATGAATTGTATGCGCATCCCGAAGTCGATGCCATCTATATTGCCACCCCTCATAGTTTGCATTTTCCCCAGACCAAACGCGCGCTCGAATCGGGGAAAGCCGTTCTCTGCGAAAAACCGATCACGGCCAGTGAAAGCGAGTGCCGTGAACTGGTGGATATTGCCAAAGCCAATAAGGTATTCCTTATGGAAGCAATGTGGACCTATTT
>DATCJQ010000224.1:0-2527 GCA_036562745.1 Flavihumibacter sp. | reverse complement strand
CCGGGGGCTCGTTCCAGGAGTTTAAACCCGCCATCCACCACATCGAGCACGGCCAGTTCGGTTACGATTTTTTTCACGCAACCCACGCCGGTAAGCGGCAGTGTACACTTAGGCAGCAATTTCGACTCCCCCCTGGGGTTGGTATGCATCATGGCCACGATGATGGTACGGGCACTGGCCACCAGGTCCATGGCACCACCCATCCCTTTGACCATTTTTCCGGGGATTTTCCAGTTGGCGATATCACCGGATTCGCTCACTTCCATCGCGCCTAAAACGGTCAGATCCACTTTGCCGGCACGAATCATCCCGAAACTTTCAGCACTGTCGAAAAAGACCCCGCCGGGCAGAATGGTGACGGTTTCCTTGCCTGCGTTGATCAGGTCAGGATCCACTTCCTCTTCGGTCGGATAAGGTCCCATTCCCAGCATCCCGTTTTCACTTTGCAACATGATATGCATGCCCTCGGGGATATAATTAGCCACCAGGGTGGGTATCCCGATACCGAGGTTCACATACATTCCATCCCTCAGCTCCCGGGCAATTCTGCGGGCGATGCCGAATTTATCCAATGGCATATCAATCGTTTAAAATATGTTTGAAATATGGCGTCTGTTTTTTCTTGTCGAGTACGGATCGGAAATAGCTCCCCAGCACAGGGTTAATGCTGTCCAGTCCACGGAAATTCTCCTCCGCCACCCCGATTGCTTTGCGAACCCCTTCAGGTGAATAACCGTAGAGGGCAAGGGAATTTTCCTCCTGTTTCTGGCGATCTTCCTGAAAATCCATGATATCGTCGAGCAGCAGAAATGTCGGAACCAGCTGATACCAGGCTTCGAGAATCCGGTTCAGCACAGCTTCCTCTGCATCGAGGGTCGTCAGCAGGTATAAGAGTGCATCTCCGCGGTTCAGGGCCGGATTGTCCGTACCCAGCCTGCCCAATTTGACCGGTTGATCCTGCCGGAAATAGGCGATCAGTTCCTCCATCAACTGGTGGTTCACCACATCGGGCTGCACCAGTTTTTCGATCTCAATAATATGCTCCAGAAATTCTTTCTCGCCAAATTCATAAAGGGCTGCCAGGTGAAGAATGGCTTCCATTCTTTGCACATAGGATGGTTCGAGCAGTTTTTCCAGCGGAACCCCGGCCTTGTATTGCAGATCAAAAAACAGGGGGATGAAGAGGTAGCCCGTGCCTCGGGCCACATAGAGATACCGCCCCTTCCAGTAACGGTTGTCCGCCGGCACTTTCCGGTCTACAAAAAAGGCAGCGATTGCAGGCTCCACGCCCATCGCCTCGTTCAATTCGGCTTTACTTGTAAACATGGGTAAGACTAATTATTTGCAGGAAGCTGAACGGTTTTGCGTTCGATCCTTTTTTCGTATTGATTGAACTGAAATATCCGGTGTACATAGATGCCGGGAACATGAATCTGATCGGGATCCAGCTCTCCGGGTTCTACGAGTTCCTCCACTTCCGCAATCGTGATATTGCCGGCCCTCGCCATGGAGGTGGAGAAATTTCTTGTGGTTTTCCGGAAGACCAGGTTGCCATAACGATCCCCCTTCCACGCTTTTACAAGGGCGAAATCTGCCTTCAGTGCCAGCTCCATCAGATAATCCTTCCCGTCAAAATTTCGGATCTCCTTGCCTTCGGCGATTTCCGTTCCCACTCCGGCAGGCGTAAAGAAAGCAGGAATTCCCATACCGGCCATTTGTATACGCGTTGCGAGGGTTCCCTGAGGAACCAGGTCCACTTCCAGCTCGCCCTGCAGCAACTGCCTTTCGAATTCGGCATTTTCACCTACATAGGAGCTGATCATTTTTTTGATCTGACGGGTTTTGAGAAGAAGTCCCAACCCAAAATCATCCACACCGGCATTATTCGAGATGCAGGTCAGGCCCTTCACAGCTTTCCGGACCAGCGCAGCGATGCAGGCTTCGGGAATCCCGCAGAGTCCGAATCCGCCCAGCATAAGGGTAGCGCCATCCTGGATATCAGCTATGGCGCTGTCGGCAGATGGATAGACTTTATTCATATGGCAGCAATTTTATTGCGGTAAGAGCACCGGCTTCCGGACTTCCCCCTTTTTCTCCTTTTTTACCGGGTGGGTTACCGGCTGGGAACTGGGTGTCATCCGTTGAATACGGGTCCGGTTTGACAGTGCATCCACCGAATCAAAAATCGTTTTTAACTGATCCGGACGAGCCAGATAGTATTCATAACTCTTTTTGAAAGTTTCATAATCCACTTCATTCAGGTGAAAGACCTGATCATATTTTCGGTTTCGCAAAGAGTCGACATTCAGGGTAGAATCCTTCACTTTCAGCTCGGTACTCAATTCATCCACCATCATCAGCTGATGAACGATCGGAACAATCTCTGTTTGGGAGAGAATTTTTCCGGATCCCCCTCCTCCACAGGCTATCAGCAACAATCCGGCAAAAAGCAGGGAACAAAGGTTTTTCATCAGCGTAATTCCAGTTTATAGGTATTGGCGTTGGTAATATCCAGTCGGCTTAACAG
>DATCJQ010000548.1:0-2614 GCA_036562745.1 Flavihumibacter sp. | reverse complement strand
GTATTTCCCGAACTGAACCGTGTTTCTATAGAGGTTTCTGTGGAACTTGAGCGCTGCCCATACCTCCTCCGGATTCCTGTCCCCTGTCTTGTATTTAAGTTTATCCCAATACAGGTAATCATCCTGAAATTTTCTGAGCGATCCTTCCTGCTGTAGCGCTACCATCAGCGGAATTGGATCGCCCTTTTTACTATTTACAGGGGCTCTTTCCATTCAACGCTTTTTTAAACACAAAATAGTAAAATGCGAGATTTTGGGAGAATCTCGCGTTATTTTAGTATAATAGCCTGTTTTTCAGTAAAATATAAAATTATTTAGCTCGTAAAATTAAAAAAAATTGCGAGATTCTCTTAAAATCTCGCAATTTCAACATTATTATAATTTATCATATCAATACTCCTGCCCAGGCAGCTCGTTCTCCAGCATTCTGTGGTGCAAACAAGCGCCCAGATGGGCCGGATTCCGCTGTTGAATTTCCATGAAAACAGAGCGGGCTTTGTCTCGATCGCCGAGTCCCATATAACCCAGTGCCTGAAGGTAGAGACAATGCAAATTGTTCCGTTCGCTCAGATCATCGTCGAAGATCATCAGGTCGGGATGGGAAACCGCAAAAAAGTCGAGTTTCACCTCCTCACCAAAATGTTCCGTACCATAATCGATCAAGACCCGGAAACGCTTTTTAGCCCCCACCTTATCACCCAGTTTTTTGAGTGCCAGTCCCTGGTAAAAGATTTTATCCGGCTGCTGATCATTATAGAAATAAGCGGGTGCGGGCTGATCCAGTCCTACCGAAGCCTTCTTCCAATATTCTTTGGCCCGGGTTAAATCACCCATTTTTTCGTGTACACATCCCAGCCAGAAATGGATATCGTTTTCCTGCGCACCATAGAGCTTGCCTTCGCCCAGGTTTTCGGGGTATACCATTGCCGCTTCAAGAAAGGCACGCGCCGATTCCCAGTTGCCCCGCTGCATAGCCTGTTTGGCAAGCTCCACGTGGATATGAATATGCTGACCCGAAGTTTTGCCTTCACCGCCTTCCCAGGGATGGAAGCGGCGAGCCGCCAGCAACTCAGCCGCTTTTTTGAGATCCCCGGTTAACACTAAAAGCGTCACAAACTCTATGTACAGATCATCGCGATCTTCTACAAGTGATGGATGGTTTTGCAGGAATGCCAAACGCTCAGCGGGCGCTTGTTTCATCAGTTTTTTCAACTGATCCAGTTCAAAAAGGATCCGCGAATCGGTGGGATCCGCTTCAAACGCGCGGGTCAGCAAGTCCAGCCCGCGTACACGGTCAGCAAACTTGTTACAATACGCGATACTCAGATTGCGCAGCACGGTGGGGAAACGATTGTTGATAGCCATGGATCGCTCCCAACAGTCGCGGGCATTCTCATACCGCCGTTTGCCATAATAGAAATTGCCGAGATAATAGAGTGCCTTATAATCTTCGGGACTTTGGTCAATTACAAAATTCAGCACTTCTATATCTTCCAACCGGTTGGGGAATACACAATCGGGCGCCGCTTCAAATCCGGTTTGCAGCCAGCGGTTTGCTTCTTCCCTGATTCCAAGTTTTGCGGAATAAAAGGCGATATAATAATGGAGCAGCGGATCCTGCCCTGCATCCGGAGCAATAGTCTTCAATAGCGTAACAGCCGCAGCATAATCACCGGCTTCTGCGTAATCGATGGCAATTTCAATTCCGGTGGATGAACTGTTCCGGATCAGCTCTTTAAATTGATTCGTCTTTTCTCCGGCCTCTGTTGTTTTCGCTGCCGATTGCAATAATTGTATTTCCTCGAAGCGGTTACCAAAATCAAAAAGCTCGTGGCAGATGGAATCCGCCGCCCAGTTAAGCGCTTCTTGTGTGCGTCCCAGCTTATGCAGCACCAGGGTCTTCAGATGCCTTGCACGCGGACTGAAATAATTCCGGGCCAGCGAGGTTTCCACCAACTCAAGGGCAGACTCCCAGTTTTGCCGGCGGCATTCGATATAGGCGAGCTGCAGAAATGCATTGTCCTGCATGGCTGCATTCCAGGTCGATTTAAAGAGATAATTGTAAGCCTCTCCGTATCGCCCCTGGTATTTCAGGGCCAGTCCCAGATTGTACAAGGGCTCCCCGTCATAGGGATTCGGGTTATGCTTCAGCAGTTTCTGCACGGCCGTGCGGAAATAAGGTTCGCTTTTCCGGAAATCGCCCCAACGCAGATACAGCAACCCGAGGGCATTGTTGCAACGGATATCGGTGGCATCCCTTTTCAGTGCTTCGAGATAATAGTCCTCGGCCGAATAAGTGGCATGCCGGTATTGTTCTAGATGTAATCCCGCCAGGTATAATTCTTCCTGTGATGGAATCAACGAAGGTTCCGGAATCGGTTTGGCCGGATCGGGTAATGCTTTTTCAGCCGGGGGAAGCGGTGTGTAATCAACCAGTAATCTGCCCGCCGCATCAAAGACCTCCACGGTATATTGTGTGGGATCCAGTTGATGCGAATCCAGTGTAATGCGCTGATGGTAGGAAGTCTCGGGCCGCAGGGTCAGTGTTTCTTCAAACAAAATGGAAGTTCCCCGGCTCAGGCGAACCCGGATCTTCCGCTCCTGTGTTATATAC
>DATCJQ010000188.1:0-4619 GCA_036562745.1 Flavihumibacter sp. | reverse complement strand
CGTCCGGCTGGCGCGAAACCCGGGCGGCCCGATTCACTGGCCCAGTTGCAACAACTGATCCGCAAGGCCGATAGCCTGGCCCGTGTATCCGACAGCCTGCGTCAGAAAGTGACCGAAGCACGTAATAAGGGGATCGCTGTCCTCGAAGCGCCCAAGCCTTCCGGACCCAAAACTCCCCGCGAAACGGTGGAGGAGGGTACGGAACTCGTGGTGCGTGATCTTACCAACGGCAAGGAATGGAGACATAAGCTCGTAACCGAATACAAGTTTGCTGATTTCGGTCAGGCATTGGTGATAGAAACCAGTCGCCAGAACAGCGATAGCCTGAGCAAAGCCTTCCTGTTGCTGCAGGATTTCTCTTCAGCAAAAATCGATACCATCTATTCGGATTTCAAAGAAGCCGGATCCTTTGCTTTTTCCGAGGCGGGCGATAAGCTGGCCTTTCTGCTGCAGACCGACAGTTCCACCAAGGCATTGAAAAAATATCACCGTCTTTTCCTTTACGAGAAGGGCAAACAGGCACGTGAGTTATTGAGTCGCAATACCGGTTTGCCCGGCAATAAAGTGGTGAGTCCGGATTTCAATAATTATTTCAGTAAGGACGGTAAGCGTCTCTATTTTGGCATCGCTCCCGATCGTCGGGTTAAGGATACCACGCTGGTGGATTTTGAAACCGCCAAACTGGATGTATGGCATTACCAGGATGATTACCTCCAACCCCAACAACTGGTACAACTGAATTCCGAACTGCGCAAGAGCTGGTTATCGGTTTGGGATCTGACATCGAATAAATACCTGCAACTGGCTGATGACAGTTGTGAGATTGTACAGCCATCCGCCCATGGGAACGGTGTGTATGGACTGGGTATGAGCACACTGGGTATGCGTATCGAACAGCAATGGAAAATGGATGGTGCGGTAAGACTTTATAAAGTGGAACTGGCCACCGGCAAAAGGAGCCTCATAACGGCAAGGGCTAGCCGAACATCGGTTCGTATGTCGCCCAACGGAAAATTTGTTGCCTGGTATGATCCCAAACAAAAACACTGGCAGGCGTATAATTGCGAAACTTCCAAAACATCTGTAATTACGAAACCCATTACCGTACCGTTGTTCCGCGAGGAGCACGACATGCCTGCAGATAAACCTGCCTACGGTTTGATGGGTTGGAAAAAGGATGATGAAGCAGTTTATATCTACGATCGCTATGATATCTGGGAGATTGATCTGACCGGCAAAAAAGCGCCTGTAACCATTACTGCAGGCTGGGGAAGAAAGAATAAGATCGTAATCAGGAATGAGGTGCTCGATAGGGAGCAACCGTTTATAGCACCGGATCAGACTCTTTTATTGCAACTGTTTGATGAAAAGTCAAAAGGATACGGGTGGTATACCCACAAGATGGGAACAGGGTTTAATCCGGGGGCCGCTGCGGCATTAATTCAGCCCTGCATTGTAGATGGCGCGGTGAAAGCCCGTTCGGCTGATCAATTGATCTTTACGCGACAAACACCATCGGAGTTTGATCTCTATCAGACCAGTCTGGCTAAAGCAACTGATGCATCTTCGTATATACGTCGCAGTGAGTTGAATCCGCAGCAGGCCGATTATAACTGGTTCACGGTGGAACTGCATCACTGGAAAATGCTGGATGGCAAAATGAGTGAGGGCTTGTTATACAAACCTGAGAATTTTGATTCCACGAAGAAATATCCGGTGATCTTCTACTTCTATGAGAAAAATGCGGATCGTCGCTATAACTATATTGAACCCATGCCGGTGCGGGCATCGGTTAATATCGCGCTGTATACCAGCAATGGTTATCTGGTGTTCGATCCGAATATCTATTACAAAACCGGGCAGCCGGGTGAGGATGCCTACAATTCTGTGGTATCTGCCGCAAAATATCTTTCGAAATTCCGCTTTGTGGATTCCACCAAAATGGGCTTACAGGGACATAGCTGGGGTGGGTACCAGATTGCCTACCTGATTACGCGTACCAATATGTTTGCTGCTGCCGAGGCCGGTGCACCCGTAAGCAATATGACCAGTGCCTATGGCGGTATCCGTTGGGGAACCGGCCTGAGCCGTCAGTTCCAGTACGAGCAATCGCAAAGCCGTATTGGCGCCACGCTTTGGGAGAAACCCGAGCTCTATCTTAAGAACTCGCCGTTGTTCCGCGCCGACAAAGTGAACACACCGCTGCTGATGCTGCACAACGATAAGGATGATGCAGTTCCCTGGTACCAGGGCATTGAGTATTTCACTGCGTTGAGACGGTTAGGAAAACCGGTATGGATGATCAATTACAATGATGAACTGCATGGAATCATCGAACGGCGAAACAGAAAGGACTGGAGCATCCGCATGATGCAGTTTTTCGATCACTATCTGAAAGGTGCTCCAGCCCCGAAATGGATGAAGGAAGGGGTGCCTGCCACCCTGAAGGGAATCGACTGGGGATTGGATTATTGATCTCAGCTGATATACCGTACAAGGCAGCGTTTGGCGATGGGTAACAGCGTTTCTTCCAGCGGAAAAGCCAGGGATGTACAGATGGTATAAACAGCAGGGTTGGGCAATTCCTTTTTCTCCTTAATCAGCGATCCCTTCATGTGTTCGAAGGTATGACTGATGGTGCGGGACCATTCCGTAATGAAATTGGTTTTGATCGCCCGGTATTGTTCATCGTGTTTTTCGAATATGCTTAACCGGTAGTAATAAATCTGGGTGGCTGTATCGTTACCAACGCTGAGGAAGAAATAGCCTTCCTTGTTGTCAAGGGGGATGAGGCCCACCGGTTCGATCTGGATATTGGTTTCCACCATCTCGAAAATTTCGGTACCGCTGCGGATGGTATCCTGCATTTTGCGGGTGGAATAATGGATGATGGATTCGAGTTCTTCCATCATTTCATCGTCTTCCACCATTTGTTCGTAAAGGAGTTGCAGCTTTTCCAGCTGGATGCCGGTAAGCCGTTTGGGAAACTGTTCCTGCAGGTATTTTTTATTGTCGCGGAACTGCACCAGATTATTATAGTGGAAGATGATATCGGAAAGCTGTGGATAGAGCCGGTTCTGATTAAAATGTCTGTTCACTTCCTGGAGATAAGCCAGCAGGGTATATTTCTTCAGTTCAAAGTCGATATAGCCTTCAGCAAACCATGTGTGAGATAATGTTTTCATCGTGAACTTATTTGTATTAATTTACTGAAAAAGCTGTTAAAACAACGTTTATGTCACGCTACCTGTTCCTGTTAAACTTATCCCTGATTCTGATGGTGTCTGTATCACAAACGGCCCTGGGTCAGAAATACTACATCGTACGTCATGCCGAGAAGGCGCACCCGACGGGTGATACACCCTTATCCGAAGCCGGGTTGGAACGTGCGCAGGCCCTGAAAGAGAAACTGAAAGACGCAAAAATCGCCTATGTATTCACCACCAATACATTAAGAACAAAGCAAACTGCACAGCCCACGGCGGAACATTTCAAGGCGGAGATTCAAACCTATGGCAAGATTGATGCGGCCCTGATAGACCGATTTAAATCACTGAAGAAAAACACCCTGATTGTCGGGCATAGTAATACGTTAGATGAACTGCTGAATGGGATGTTGGGAGGGGATCGCTATACCGATCTGGATGAATCCATATTCGACCGGCTTTTCATTATCACCAAAAAAGGGAAGAGGCTGACTGTGGTTGAATCAACCTATGGTCAGCCTTCTTCCGAATAATCCATGTGTGTGAGTTTAAAGCGCGCGGTGAGCGTCGAAGTTTTCGAGCTCTCTGGCCACAGCTGTTAAAAAGGTAGCGCCGAGGCTTCCGTCTATGATTCGGTGATCATAACTCATGCTTAGATACATCATGTGGCGGATGGCAATGGAATCGCCCTGTTCGGTTTCGATTACCACCGGTCGTTTTTTGATGGCTCCCACGGCGAGGATGGCCACCTGGGGCTGCGGAATAATGGGAGTACCCATCAGGCTTCCGAATGTGCCCACATTGGTGAGGGTGAATGTTCCACCCTGTGTATCCTCGGGTTTGAGTTTGTTATTACGCGCCGCGTCGGCCAGGTGATTCACCTGTTTGGCCAGTCCCACCAGGTTAAGCTGGTCGGCATTTTTGATTACCGGCACAATCAGGTTACCTGAGGGAAGCGCGGTTGCCATCCCGATATTGATATCTTTTTTTACAATGATTTTATCGCCTTCCACGCTGCTGTTGATCAGCGGATATTTTTTGATACAGCGTACGATGGCTTCCATGAACAGGGGCGTGAAGGTAATCTTGGTGCCTTCCTGTTTGAGGAATTGATTTTTGATGCGATCTCTCCAGAGTACGAGATTGGTTACATCGGCTTCGGTGAAGCTGGTAACATGCGGACTGGTTTGTTTGCTCTTCACCATGTGATCGGCAATCAGGCGGCGCATTCTGTCCATCTCGATGATTTCCACATTGGCGCCATAGGAGCCGGGTATAATGGCCGGAGCTGCTTCGGATTTGGAGCTGGTTTCCGGTTTGGCGGGCGCTGCTTTGACGGCAGGGGACTGGGCGGGTTCCGCTTTCGGTGTTTCCGTTATAGTGGCAGGTTTGATCAATCCCGCTTTTTTATCC
>DATCJQ010000174.1:0-2155 GCA_036562745.1 Flavihumibacter sp. | reverse complement strand
GGCTTCGTATTCAGATACGCAACGGCACCCACTCTGATTTTTCTGTCCACTCGCTTTGAATTAATTTCGCAAATGTACAGCTTATTCCAGTTTGGATGGGCATATTAAATGAAACATGGAACTTCAATCTCTTACCGCCATTTCGCCGATCGACGGCCGTTACAGAAACCAGTTACAGCATTTAGATGAATATTTTTCGGAATATGCCCTGATCAAGTACCGGGTATGGATCGAAATCGAATATTTTCTTTTCCTGGCCGATAGCAAGATTTTCAAACTGCCGGCCAAACAACGTCCCGCTGTGAAAGCCATCGCCGAAAACTTCAGCCTGGAAGATGCCGCGGCCATCAAGGAAACGGAAAAAATCACGAATCACGATGTAAAAGCGGTTGAATATTTCATCAAGTCCAAACTGGATGCGCTTCAACTGGGCAATCTTAAAGAATGGGTGCATTTCGGACTCACTTCGCAGGATATCAACAATACTTCCATCCCCCTGAGCTGGAAGCATGCGATGGAATTCGATTACCTGCCGGCCCTCTTGAACCTTACCAATCACCTCCAGGGCCTGGCAACCGAGTGGAAGGAAATCCCCCTGCTGGCAAGAACCCACGGGCAACCCGCCAGTCCCACACGCCTGGGCAAAGAATTCATGGTTTTTGTTGAGCGAATCAGAAACCAGGTGGACCTGATCGTGTCAATCCCCTACTCTGCCAAATTCGGCGGTGCAACCGGAAACTTCAATGCCCACTATATTGCCTATCCGAAAAAGAACTGGATCGATCTCGGCAACAAATTTGTCGAGTCACTGGGATTGCAGCGTCAGCAGTACACCACTCAGATTGAACACTACGATAACCTGGCCGCACATTTTGATGCGCTCAAAAGAATCAATACCATTCTTATCGATCTCTGCCGGGATATCTGGACCTATATCTCCATGGACTATTTCAAACAGAAAACCAAAAAAGGAGAAGTAGGTTCCTCGGCCATGCCGCATAAGGTAAACCCCATCGATTTTGAGAATGCTGAAGGAAATCTGGGTATTGCCAGTGCCATTCTGGAGCATTTATCAGCCAAACTGCCGATCAGCCGTCTACAGCGCGACCTGACCGATTCTACCGTTCTTCGTAATGTTGGCGTACCGTTCGCGCATATCATACTGGCCATCCGCTCCATCGAAAAGGGACTGGGTAAACTTGTCCTGAACGAAGCAAAAATCAAGGAGGATCTGGAAGCCAACTGGGCCGTGGTAGCCGAAGCGATTCAAACCATTCTGCGTCGCGAGAACTATCCCAATCCCTATGAGGCGCTGAAAGACCTGACCCGCGGTAAAGCGGCCATCGATAAAAAGACGATCCACCAGTTCATACGCACACTCAAAGTGGATGCCGCAGTCAAAAAAGAATTGCTGGCCATCACACCATCGAACTATACAGGAAAAACGCCCGACTACTAAGTAATCGGGCGTTTGCCTTTATTTCTTCTCTGTTATTGATCCTTATGAATCTCTGAGGTAAAGTGGAATTCGATATCCGGATTATTGGTCCGTTCAGTATTCAGGAACCATTCACTTTGTGCCAGGTAAACCGGGTGGCCATCCTTGTCCTCCGCAATATTCGCTGATTTAAAACGGGTGAAATCCTGCAGCTTTTTGGGATCCTTACTGGTTATCCAGCAGGCTTTATAAAAGGGTTGCGCTTTGAATTCCACCGATGCACCATATTCCTGCAGCAGCCGGTACTGAATAACTTCAAACTGAAGCTCACCCACACAACCGATGATCTTTTTATTTCCTCCAAACTGGGTAAACAACTGGGCAACCCCCTCGTCGGTAAGCTGAAGCAGTCCTTTTTCCAACTGTTTGGTCTTCATCGGATCCTTGTTCACTACTTCCTTGAATATCTCGGGCGAGAAAGAAGGTATTCCGGTAAAATAAAAATCCTCGCCCTCGGTCAGCGTATCTCCGATCTTGAAGTTTCCGGTATCAAACAAACCGACCACATCACCAGGATAAGCTTCCTCGATCACATCCTTGCTACGCGCCAGGAAACTGTAGGGGTTCGAGAACCTAACATCCTTGTCTAACCGAACATGGTGAAAATATTTATTGCGTTCAAACTTGCCCGAACATACACGAAGGAAGGCAATACGG
>DATCJQ010000166.1:0-9633 GCA_036562745.1 Flavihumibacter sp. | reverse complement strand
CATGGGCCCTGTACTGGTGGTGGCTGCTGCCAATTTTGCTTCAGCCATTGTGGTGGAAGCGGGACTCAGTTTTCTTGGCGTGGGCGTACAACCTCCTCAACCCAGCTGGGGCGGAATGATTAAGGAGAACTACAACTTCATTATCACGAACAATCCCATGCTGGCCCTGGCGCCCGGCTTTGCCATTATGCTGCTGGTGCTGGCATTCAACCTGATTGGCAACGGCATCCGCGATGCGCTCGACGTACGCGCGTGATAATCTATTTTCTCGAATAGAGATAGAATCCCGACTTGGTATTGCCCGGCTTGGATACCGATGTAACGGTTACGGTTACACGAGATGTGGTACCCTGCGGAGTATTGGTGATGGTGAAATTGGAGGTTGCGTTCTTGGTGGTTTGAGTGGTGGTGAAGAAAGCTGTTGATCCCGCCTGATCGGGACGGGCGGTAATATCAATCTTCACGCCCTGTGGCGGCATGGCCGAAGTAACGGTTACAGTCAGGGGAAAAGTTGGTCCGGGTGCCGCCGTCTCCTGTTGCCCGTTGATCGGCGGATTGGTAGTAATCGCCAGGTTTTCTTCGGAGGGCTGAGGATCGTCATTTCCGCCCCCGCCACCGCAGGACGATAAAATGGTTCCCGTAAACAGAGCAAGCAGTATCGTTTTCAGTGTTGGCTTCATGTAATGTGTACATTATACGTTAAGACTAATGTAAGATTAAATCCGCACTTCCACGTTACGGTTCAGGCTCTCTTCAAGGGAGATAAAGGTCTCGGTGCGCTCAATTCCCTTAATCTTCTGCAGCTGATCGTGCAATACACTCCGAAGATGGTTGATATCCTTACAGATAATTTCGGCCAGGATGCTGTAATTTCCGGTAGTATAGTTCATACGGACGATCTCGGGGATCTTGCTGAGTTCCTTCGCAACAGTGTCGTATAAAGAGCTCTTTTCCAGATAGATACCAATAAAGGCGATTACGTCGTAACCCAGCAGTTTGAGATCCACATTAAGGCGACTGCCCTTAACGATGCCCATTTCCTGCAATTTTTTGATCCGCACGTGGATGGTACCACCCGAAACAAAAAGCTTTTTTCCGAGATCGGCGTAGGAAGTCTCGGCATTTTCCATCATTTCCTGGATGATCTGATAGTCAAGTTTGTCTAAATTCAATTTACCGGCCATTTTCGAAATGTATTTTTGATAAATTCTAGCGCAATATAGTGTTTTTTAAACATTTTCAATAATTTTCAAATTTTGTTTGAATTATTTGCAACATTTTTACCCTTTGTCGTATGTTTGCACTGTTATAGTTCTTTATTACACTGTGGGATGATGAAATTTTCGGCAGACATGCCCCCTTGTCTCGGGGGTGGGGAATCCAGAATAAACCGGTGAAAGCCGGCTAACTGCCCCGTGGAGGTTCGACTCCTCCTCCTACAGCGATTTTTGTTCGTTTTTAGTTCTTATATACTGTGGGGTGATGAAACTTTTGGCAGACATGCCCTCTCGTCTCGGGGGTGGGGATCACAGGATAAACGTAGCATAGAGCCGACTGGTATTGCTGTTCAGTGAAAACCGGACCGCAATAAAGCCGACCAGGGTTGACCACTAAGCATTGTACTACAGCTAACTGCCCCGTGGAGGTTCGACTCCTCCCCCTACAGCAATTTTTTGATCGGGCTGAGGCCCGATTTGTACCGAAGGTCCAAATAACGATTGCGCACCATAGGTACACACTGTTTTTTCTCATGTGTGTGTTTACAGCTGTTAGGTAGCCCCTCCGTTCACTGAGGGGCTTTTTCATGTTCAATACGCTCGATTTCAATTCGATACAATCCTTTTCAAACAAATCGGAAGGCCACTATTAACGGGGTGGCATAGTTTTTTTCCTGCCGGGTGAAAAGAATCACCCATGAAAAATTTAATCAGTGCCGCACTTATTACAGGGACAATCTTAACCGGAAACCAGGTCCTGGCGCAGGACAATTTATCCATCGGAGGAACAGCAGGATTCGGACATACCTGGCTCAGTGATGCCGATAACTCAAAGTATCAACCCGCGGGAAATCTCGGTTTAACCCTCACATACAGTACTCAGTCCAATTGGGGATTTGGTGCCGATCTGAAATGGTCTATCGAAGGGGGAAAATCATCCACAGGTAACACTACCAACACTACCCGTCTGGATTATATGCGAATCCCGCTTCGCGCCATCTACTTCTTCGGCGACCGGGGGAATGCCCTGCGTCCCAAAATATTTGCCGGACCCTCTTTCGGCTTATTGATCGGGGGTAAAAACGAAGCCACCACCAATATTGGCGGAGCAAATGTAACAGTAGAGACCAAGGCCAAAGACTTCGCGAAATCCTTTGACGTTGGAATCGGTGCAGGGGTAGGTTTCAACTATCGCCTTGTTGACCGTACCTGGCTCAACGCCGACATCGGTTATTACCATGGTTTGATTGACGTAATCGAAGATCCCAATATCGAACAACGCAATCGCAATATCGGCATCAATGTAGGTATCACCGTGGGAATCGGACAGGTGCGCTAATTCGGCTATTCATCACCGTAATATGAAATCACATGAAAAAGAAAAATACCTTCCTCACAGGAAAAATAATGGCAAACAGGCCGGCCTGGGCGCTGCTCGCCTTTGCCTTTATCGCCGCGGGAACGCCGGCTTGTAAATCGCTTAACAAAACACAGAAAGGGGCCATCATCGGAACTGCCGGCGGAGCTGCCGTTGGTGCCGGAGTTGGCAAGGCCGCCGGCAATACTGCCGTAGGCGCTATTATCGGCGCAGCAGTAGGTGGTGTAACCGGTGGACTTATCGGGCGCAAAATGGATAAGCAGGCCGAAGAGATTGATAAAATACCCGGTGCCGAAGTAACCCGCGTGGGAGAAGGCATTAACGTAACCTTCGATTCGGGCGTGCTGTTCGGATTTGATCAGTCGAATCTCACCGCCGATGCATCGGAAAAAGTCACCCAACTCGCAGCCATCCTCAAGAAGTATCCCGATACCTATATCCGGATTGAAGGACATACCGACGATGTGGGCGAAAGCGGATACAACAACCGACTCTCCAAACGCAGGGCGCAGGCCGTGGCCGATTTCCTGAAATCGCAGCAAATCGCTGGTTCAAGAATCCAGACTGCCTGGTATGGCGAGGATCAACCCAAATTCGATAACAATTCCGAAGAAAACAGGGCAAAAAACAGAAGAGTGGAATTTGCCATTTACGCAAATGAAAAAATGGTGGAAGATGCGAAAAAAGAAGCCGGTAATCAATAACGAATTGAATATAGACATACACAATGGAATCAATGCCGCCCTGCTTGCCACCCTTACCGAGTGTCAGCTGGGAACCGTAAAACAGGCAGATTGTGTTGACGAGGATAAAACCCTCCGCGCCGTAATTCAACGTATCCGCCTGCATGGCCATACCATTATCAGGGGATGGATGCAGGATGATACTTTCATAAACAGAAATGAGCAAGGACCCCTGGAGGTCTTTGCCCATTTTTTCCATCAACGAAAAAAAATGTTGATTGTATTGAACGGAATTTCTACCGTCAGTGCCGTTTACCAGCAGGGTGCCGATATCGGCATAGAGATTCGTTCGGTCAACACGTTAAGACGCTGAGTTATTTGGGAGAATCTATGACTACTTCTCCCAAATTTCTTTTATAGCCGGCGCAATCGGGTGACTGCCCGTATAAGTTTGTCCGAGGAACTTTGCGATGGTTTGTGCCACCTGCGCCAGATGCAGCTGCATCGGTTCTTTCACTTCCCCCCTGGGAGGAATGCCGGGTGCCAGTACCGCAATCCATACCTGATCTGCCCCCTTAATATGGCCTCCATGGTCACTCCATTCTTTCTTTACTGCATCTCCCCTTCCGTGATCAGTGGTAACGATGATGGCCGTTTTATTCCGATAATGCGGATCAGACTGCACATAGTTCCAGATCTTTTCCAGGTATTGGTCGAACAGGCGCGCTGCATTGATATAGTTGTAATACTGCGATGCATGCGAATAGTGATCGGTATCATCAAATGATACCTGCAGCAAACGCGGCTTTCTGTTGCGCAAACATTCCAACGCGCCATGCAGCGCATAAATATCTTTTCCACGGGTTCTGGTATCCTCTTTCAATTCATTCAGGAATTGTTCGCGAGCCGACAACTTGCGGGCCTTAATAGGCTGATACCCGGTAACAACAGGAATGCCCGAACGATCTTCATTCAAAATGCGATTGAAAGCCTCCCAGGCACCAAATGCCGCCGCCTTGTTTTTGAAAGCTGGCTGCTTTACCAGGTATTCGAACACCGACACATTCGGATTCATCCCGATATCGTTCGAGTTAATGGCCGGATCGCCGTAACCCGTAATCATCTCGTTATACCCGGGATAAGAATACCAATACGGGTTCATTACATTTACGAAATTTCCATACTGGCGGTTGCCGTAAATCTGTCCGTGTTTCGCAATATAGGACCACATAAACGGCATCAGTTTTTCCCTGGTTTTGATCGGATCCCTGTCCCAATACTCCTGCACAATCAAGAGACTGTCTTCTGCATCCACCCAGGGACCCCGTGTGAATTCAGGGTCCAGGCCCTTGAATACTTCCTGCCAGCGAAGTCCGTCTGTTGTCACTAAGATTACATTCTCAATCTTGTTTTGTGCCAACGTTGCCATCGTAAAAAGCATGGCAGCGAATACCAGATATCCTTTCATTCTATTTTCTTTTTCCTGTTCTCCTCCCTTTGATTCTTATCCTCCTTTGCTTCTTATCCTTCCTTTGTTCTTATCCTCCCCTTGCTTCTTATCCTTCCTGAAACTCTTCCCCCAACAATTTCTTCAATTCTTCCTGCTATTTCTCCCAGATTTCTTTAATGGCCGGTGCAATTGGATGATCGGAGCTATACGTCTGTCCAAGGAATTTTGCGATCGTCTGCGCTACCTGCTGCTGATACAATTGCATGGGTTTCTTTACTTCTCCTTTAGCGGGAATGCCCGGCGCCAGCACGGCGATCCATATTTCGTTGGAGCCCGGCGTTTTTTGCCCGTGATCCCTCCATTGTGCTTTGATTTTATCGCCCCTTCCATGATCGGTGGTGATGATCAGTGCCGTTTTGTTTTTGTACTGGGGATCGGTTTGCAGATAGTTCCACAAATCGCCCACAAACTTGTCGAACTGCACGGTAGACGCCAGATAATCGCGGTACTTTCCACCATGCGAAAACACATCCGTTTCACCAAAGGAGATTTGCATCACGCGGGGTTTACGCGCTTTCAGGTATTCCATCGCCGCATAATGTGTAAGCGCATCGATGGCTTCTCCTTCGCCCCAGGGTTTATACATATCGCGGCGGATCAGATTCATCAGCTTTTCAGCTTCCGTGGGTTTGTCGCCACCCAGCGGTTCATAGCCGTTAAACACCGGGATGCCCGAACGTTCTTCATTCACAATATTGGTATAAGCTGTCCAGGATCCGAATACCGCCACCTTATTCTTAAACGCAGGTTGCTTATGCAGGTACTCCAGCACGGTTACATGCGGATTGGGCGGATACTCGTTGGAGTTCACGTTCTCATCGCCATAGCCGGTGATCAGCTCACTGTATCCGGGGAAGGAAAAGGAATAGGGATTGGCAACATCCACTTTGTTACCGAGTTCGCGGTTGCCGTAGATTTGTCCGCGTGTCTGAATGGTTGACCAGAGAAAGGGCATGATCCGCAAACGGCGTTCGTGCAGCTCTTCGTCCCAGTATTTTTTGTAGAGTTCCTCGCGGGCGCCCTGGTTCCAGGCTTTGTTATTGGCGATGGCCGTATCAATACCGTTAAATACTTCCTGCCAGCGGAGCCCGTCGGTCGTAATCAGGATCAGATTCTCGACCTTGGTTTGGGCCTTCAGGCTGCCAAACATTCCGGCAAAAAGCAACAGGGTAAGAATGTTTTTTTTCATGGGCTGCAAATCAGTTTTGGTAACCAAATTTAACCATTGAGCTGCACGGCTTTCCCTCATTTAACGGCATAGATGAATCATTTCACGAAACCCCGATTCTTGCCGGCGAGCCGCTATCTTTGCGCAATGGGACATAAAAAACTCATCCGTTTCGAAGCGATTAAGAATTTTCCGAATGTGTTTCAATATCCAACCGGAATGGCGGGTAAATGGAAGGATCATTTCGGGAATGAAAATCCGATTACTCTGGAACTGGCATGTGGCAAGGGCGAATACACCGTGGGATTGTCGGCGCTTTATCCCGATCGCAATTTTATCGGGGTGGATGTAAAGGGCAACCGCATTTATGTGGGCGCGAAAAAATGCCTGGATCAGCAGCAGCATAATGCGGCTTTTCTGCGTACCAAGATCGACCAGATCACCGACTATTTCGCCCCGGGAGAAGTGGAGGAAATCTGGCTTACTTTTCCCGATCCGCAATTAAGGAGATCACGCCACACGAAGCGGCTGACCCACCCGAAATTTCTGCGTAAGTACCAGCAGTTCATGAAGCCGGGCGGACTGATCCACCTGAAAACGGATTCACCCGTGCTCTATCGCTTTACGATGTGGATGGTTGAGATGTACCAACTGGACCTGGTTGAGCAGACAGATAACCTTTATGAACAACCGAAAATCAGTCCGGAGCTGTCTATCAAAACCCATTACGAGGGACTTGATATAGCCGGCAGTAACCGGATTCATTATATCTGTTTCCGTTTGCCGTCTACGCCTCTGGCCGATCGCGACCGGGAAATACACGACATGGTATTTGAATATGAAACGCCAACCGACCAAACCGAAGAGCAAATCCGGCAAGAGCAGGCCGGGCAGTAAAGCTGCATCTGCCGGCGAACGACTGAGGTCGATCGATCCTTCCGGCAGGGAAACCGCCTCCTTTTTCGAGCAGGTGTATGATGTGGTGGAGCAGATCCCGCGCGGTCGTGTAACCACCTATGGGGCCATCGCCAAATGCCTGGGTTCAGGACTCTCCGCCCGCATGGTGGGATGGGCTTTAAACGGCTCTTACAAGGGACCCCGATCCATACCGGCACAACGCGTGGTGAACCGAAACGGACAATTATCGGGCAAAATGCATTTCGCCACACCCACTCGGATGCAGGAGTTGCTGGAAGCGGAAGGAATCGTGGTGAAGGACGATACTATTCAGCATTTCGACAAGCTGTTCTGGGATCCGGCTACGGAATTGTAAAAGCGGTTCGTTTACAACCCCGCCACATCCTGCTCGCTCAATCGCAGTTGTATCAGCACTTTCTGTTTAAATGGATTGAGTCCGCCGAATAAAACCAGCAGGGTAAATGCCAGGGCCAGGAAAGCCCAGTTGGCTGTAAGCAGATAACAGAGCGTACTGAATATAGCTGCAGATTCCATCAGCGACCATTGCAGCACCGATGCCGATTTAAACTGCATCAGTTTCTCCCGCACAGGCAGTTCACTCTGTTTGATACGTTCCAGCTTACGTTTGAAAAGTTGAAGGGCGGCAAATACCGCGGCAAAACAATAGAGCACCGCCACCACCTGCAGCAGGCGATCCGTCGGCACATCCACCATGGCATTGACCAGTCCAAACTGAACCAGCAGAAAGGCGGCAATCATGCCGATAACAAGCACGTACAACATTGTTTTGTAGATATTCTGCAGGTCGCGGAAGATGGATGGGGCAGTCGCTTTACTCATGGAAGAATGGGTTAGTCTTCTAATAATAAGGGCTGATCATCAAATATACTACGACACCGGTGATTGCCACATAAAACCAGATGGGCCAGGTAATTTTTGCGATCTTTCTATGTGCCGGCCATTCGGCAGTCAATGCGCGATAGGCGGTATATAAAATGAAAGGCAGGATGATCCCCGCCAGGAAAATATGGGTGATCAGTACGAAAAAATATACCGGACGCACCCATCCCTCGCCACCGAAGGGGGTGCTGTCGGCCAGCAGGTGATGTGCCACATAGGAAACCAGGAAGAGTCCCGATAAAATAATGGCCGTAAACATGACCCGCTTATGCAGGATATAGTTCTGTTTTTTGGCAGCCACCAGTCCCAATACCAGCAGCACGGAAACCATACTGTTCAGCACCGCATTGATACCGGCGAAAATATGTACATCAAAACCGGGATCCACATCCAGCTTCACTTTTGACAAGACGATTACGGCCAGGAAAACCACTAATGAAACCGTACCGATGAGCCAACCCGCCTGTTTATCATTTTTATTGATCAGTGCCTTTAACATCATGCATTATTTTCGGAAGAGCGACCGCTTTTTCTTCGGATCCTTTTCCACATAAATTTTTACAATATCCGCCGCTAGGTTGGCCATGGCCATAGTGTCCAGCCCGTTATAATACCCTCTCACCACGCGATCGCGATCGAGTAATACAAATCGTTCGGTATGGATAAAATTGGAGTCCACGCCTTCACCGTCAATGGCAGATAATTTCACTTCTTTCAGGG
The DNA here is from genome assembly GCA_036562745.1 of Flavihumibacter sp. Lineage (GTDB taxonomy): Bacteria > Bacteroidota > Bacteroidia > Chitinophagales > Chitinophagaceae > Flavihumibacter. The sequence goes on along the minus strand of DATCJQ010000166.1, from coordinate 1,139 downwards.
CGAAATCATAGATGGCTTTTTTATCGCCGGTGAGCATCCACCACACATCGTGGTTCACGCCATAACGATCGGCATATTTCTTCAGCTGGGTGGCTGAATCGCGAACCGGATCCACGCTGAAGGAAAGGAATTGTACAAAGCTGGTATCCAGTTTACGGGTGGCATCCTTGAGCCGCAGTGAATTCTGCAGGCGTTTCATGTTCAGGGTGAGGGTGGGACAAATCGAAGGGCAACGGGTGAAGAAAAAATTGGCCACGATCACCTTACCCTGCAGATCATCCAGGCTCACTTCATTTCCCAGCTGATTGGTCAGCTGGATATTGGACACTTTATGCCATACGGTATCGGTAATTTCTTTACCGCCTTCGATTTTGGTTATTACGGTATCCACGTAATAGCGGCGGGGCATATCCACCGCGCCACCACTGAAATGGTCCACGATAAAATAGCAGATCACCGGAACCACCAGTGCCAAGAGAATCCCCAGTAATGCTGTCTTATTCAAACCAAACTTGTTTATAGTAAAAACCATCCGCCAAGGCGGATGGTTCAAAGGATTTGTCAAACTATTCTAAAATAAATCAAACGGCACAATTATTCCATCTCGCCTGCTTTCTTAGCGTCTTTATGCTCACCATGTCCGCCATGCTCTTTCTTCTCCACTTTGAGTTCACTTCTTTCCTTATAGTAAGGATCGTAGTTGGTTCTCAGCTCCTTGAAGGAGTTACCATCGTAAAGGAAGGCGATGATGAACCAGATGAAGAGCAGCAGGGGAACCACGATGGTCATGATCATGTTCTTCAGTTCATGCTTGAGGTGCATGAAATAAGCCACGATATAGAAAGCTTTCACCAACATGAGGATGAGGATCACACCTTTGATAAAGGTGATCATGAAGCTGCCCATACCGGCCTGCGATTTATAGAGCCAGAATCCGAGTGCAAGTTCAATCAGGGTAACCACAGTAAGGATTACGGTTACTCTGATCACTTCCTTTCTGCTGGCCTCCCGGTCGAATTCGTGGTGGAAGGTAATTTCGGTGTTATTATCCTGATGCATAATTAGTTTCTTAACTGGTTAAACAAGATAGAATACGGTGAATACGAATACCCAAACGAGATCTACGAAGTGCCAGTACA
>DATCJQ010000088.1:0-5101 GCA_036562745.1 Flavihumibacter sp. | reverse complement strand
TACGCCAACACACCAGCAATAGATCGTATTGCCCGGGAAGGTGTGCGCTTCGATAAGGCCTATGTTACGAACTCGATTTGCGGTCCGAGCCGCGCCGTATTGCTGACCGGACGTTACAGTCACAAAAACGGTTTTCGCGATAATATCAGCGGCGCTTTCGACAGCACCCAGCATACTTTTATCAAAGACCTGACGAATAACGGTTACCAAACCGCCTGGATCGGTAAATGGCACCTGGGCAGTACGCCACAGGACTTCTCTTACTGGAAAATTCTGCCCGGACAGGGACAGTACTACAATCCGGAATTTATCCGCATGGATAACAGCCGCGAGCGGATCCAGGGTTATGTAACCAATATCATCGAGGATATTGCCGAAGACTGGCTCGACAAGCGCGATACCACCAAGCCTTTCTGCCTGGTGATTGGTCATAAGGCCACCCACCGCACCTGGATGCCCGATCTTCCGGATATGCGTTTGTACGATTCGGTTGAGTTCCCGATTCCCTCTACGTTCTGGGATAATTATGAAGGAAGAAAAGCGGCTGCAGTGCAGGATATGTCGATCGACAAGACCATGATCATGGGTTACGATCTGAAGATGTTCCCGACGAAAGAAGCGGCCGATAAAGATGCGTTCATCAGCCGGATGAATCCCGAACAGCGTGCCGCCTTCGATGCGTATTACGGACCAATTAAAGCTGATCTGGACCGACGCAATCTCTCCGGAAAGGAACTGGTTGAATGGAAGTACCAGCGTTATATGCGCGATTACCTGAGCACGGCTGCTTCGCTCGACCGCAATATTGGAAGAACGCTGGAATATCTCGATAAACACAATCTGACCGATAATACGCTGATTGTTTATCTCTCTGATCAGGGGTTCTATATGGGTGAACACGGCTGGTTCGACAAACGTTTCATGTACGAGGAATCATTCCGCACACCCATGGTTATGCGCTATCCGAAACTGATTAAACCGGGATCTGTTGACAACAACCTGGTGATGAATGTGGATCTGGCTGCTACTTTCCTGGAGCTGGCCGGCGTTAAACCCACGCATCCGCTGCAGGGCAAATCCATTCTCCCCATTTTTAAGGAGAATAAGAAGGGAATTCGCAAGAATATGTACTATCACTATTATGAAAACGAAGAGCATTCCGTGTCGCCGCATTTCGGAATCAGTACCGGACGCTATAAGCTGATTCGTTTTTATAAACGGGTGGAAAGCTGGGAGTTGTTCGATTTAAAGAATGACCAGCACGAGATGAATAATCTCTATGGTAAACCCGGATTTGAAAAACTGACAGCCGATCTGAAGAAAGAACTGGCGAAATTGATCGCAGAGTACGATGATAATGAGGCTGCAGAAATAATGAAAAAGCCGATCTAGTCAAATCGGATTATCAGACCGGATGGTAAAGATTCTTGCGAAGATTAAGATCTTTTGCGGGCCGACTGTTTCAGAATGATGGTGAATATCAGGATTGGTTCCACATCCAGCAGTTTAGCCAGACTTGTAATCTGTTTAATGGTGAATTCCTCCGGGTGATACAGCTTGTGAATATAACGGCTGTGATTAATACCCAGGGACTTTGCAATCAGGGTGGGATAAAGCGCTTCGATGTCTTTCATCTGCTTTATCTCCCCTGTTTTTATTAGTAATCCAACCGAGATTAGTTTTTGAGTATCCGCTGCTTTGGCCATTACTGTGCTCTTGCCGGAAAACTAAAGGAGCACCAAAGATCAGGCTGTAAAAAAAGACGAAAGGTTTCCAAATACTTACAATTCGTAAGTTTTTAGATAACTTTAAAGGAAACAGTCTGCATATGCAAGGGCGATTGATCATCTGCTTGAGTCTTTTCGCTACTCTCCTGATTGCAACCAGTTTTCGGGGTGCCGGCACGGGCGGTTCCATCTCTCTCCATTTTTCAAAAGCTCCATTAGAAACGGTACTGCAGGCCATAGAGCAGGAAACCGATTATCGGTTTATTTACACGGATGAAGCCGCGGCGGCCGCCAGGCCGATTAGTATCGAGCTGAAGGATGCGGATATAAAGCAGGTGCTGGACGCCTGCGTGAAAGGCCAGCCACTCACCTATTCGATGGATGAAAATTTCATCGTGTTGCGACTTCTTTAAAGCTTCCGAAATGCCAGAGAATGCCGGAGGGGTCGATCAGGAAGCACTCATCTCCCCAGCTATTATGCCGGATGGGCTGAACCTTTACGCCCGGAAATTTTTCACCGAGCCTGAGGTCAATAAGTGATTGATAGAAAGCCTCCAGGTCCGGAACTTCAACAAATACAACCGTGTTATCAATCCAATCCTGCACGTTATAATCCTGAAGATAGAAGGCAATATTGCCTGTTTTAAAAAGGGAAAGACGTGGTTCAAGAGGGATTTCTTCCCAGCCCAGGCTTTGGTAGAACCTGCGCGACAGGTTGAAATCCCCCGAACCGATGAATGGTCTTATTGAAACAGGGGTATTGCTCATCCGGTTGCGGCATTAATTCGCATTAGTGGAAATACTTGCACGTAATTTAGTGGAAACCATTCACATGTAGCTGTCCGCCGGGAGGATAATGGGTTTTGATCATCCTTTTGGCCAGCTGTTGTTCAAGGGGTTGAAGGAATTTGGGTGTGGTACCGATTTTCATCCTGGCGGCTTTGAGCAGGTTGCCGAGTTTTTCCAGTTGCCCTTCGTTGAGGGCGCTTACCCTGAAAAACGACCGGCATACCAGCTCCTGGAGCATGAGAACGGGATTGTTGTTGACGGACCGCCGGAAGGCGGAAATGGCCTTTTCCACCCGTTCGTCGTTGATTTCGTAGAGGAACCAGCATCGGCCTGCTTTGGCAAATTTTCCCTGTTGAAAATAGAGTTCTCCCAGCCGGGTGGAGAGTTCCGGGTTCATGGGATCATGTTGCATGGCTCCTTCCAGTCTGCTGATGGCTTTTTCGGGATTATCGGAGCGGAGATCGTTCTCCACTTTCAGTAAAAGAACTGCCTGGCGATCATAGGTTTCTTTACTCATAGATACTGATTAAGTAGTGAATAAATCAACTATCAGTCAGTGAGAGCAAAAAGACCGTGCCTGTTGCCGGGGAAGTATTGGACAGATGGGGAATACCCGTCGGGTACTCGCCTTTATTTGGTTGGGGATGGCGGGTACCCGACGGATAAAATTAAGCGGCTTTGCGCTTGTCGATTTCGCTGCAGAGGGCCTGGAATATTTCGTCAACGCTGCCTTCTCCTTTCACTTGCACCACTTTGTCGAAAGCGCGGTAGTGATCGGCCACGGCAGCCGTTTTTTTGTGGTATTCTTCAATCCGGGCGCGGATTACTGATTCATTAACATCGTCGGAACGACCGCTGGTCAGACCCCGGTTGAGCAGACGTTTTACCAGTTCTTCTTCAGACACTTCCAGCGCGAGCACCACATTGATGGATTCAGAACGTTCGGCCAGGAGGGTGTCGAGGGCTTCAGACTGGGCTTTGGTACGGGGAAAGCCGTCGAACAGGAAACCCTTTGCCTTGGGGTTGGCATCCAGGGCTGAGCTAATCATACCGATCACCACTTCATCCGGAACCAGTTCTCCGCGATCCATGAAAGCCTTTGCTTCGAGTCCCAGTTTGGTTTTCTCCGCAATCTGGCTTCTCAATAAATCACCGGTGGACAGATGTTTTAACCCGTAGCGGTCGATGAGCCGCTCAGATTGGGTACCCTTCCCGCTGCCGGGAGGTCCGAAAAGAATTAAATTGAACATGTTGTTAAAAAACTCAGATGAATGTCAAATTTACGGGTTGCAGCCTAAAAAAATTCCATTAAAACCTGATTAACCTTGAAATATTATTAACCGAAAGCGCTGAATTTTGAACTCTGTACGGCGCAAATTGTTAGTATTATATGCGATTATTATACGTAATTACCATCCTTGCCTGTTTGCTGGGTTTTCAGCAATGCAGTTTTTCGCAGACAGAGCGCGCTGTAAAATCGCAGAAAAAGCCGGGCCGAGACAGCGTCCGTGAAATCAAATCGTTAAACAATCCATCAATGAATAAATCCAACAATCCGGTCTATTCCCGTACGGCCACCGACAAGGTGAATCTGACCGATGAAGAATGGAAAAAGATCCTGCCGCCCGAGGTATATTATATCGCGCGCCAGAAGGGAACCGAAAGGCCGTTTACCAGTCCGATTGAACACGCAACCGAGGTGGGCACCTATCATTGCGCCGCCTGTGGCAATCCCTTGTTCAGGAGCGATACCAAATTTGAAAGTGGCTGCGGTTGGCCAAGTTTCTATGAACCTATCAGCAAAGCCAGTATTATTTACACACCCGATCATTCCCATGGCATGATTCGGACCGAAGTGCAGTGCGGCCGGTGTAAGGCACACCTGGGACATGTATTTGAAGACGGTCCCCCACCAACCGGTTTACGGTATTGTATCAACGGAGTAATCCTCGATTTTGAAAAAGCGAAAGAGGCCGATAAGGCCTACAGGGAAGGGAAGGAAAACCAGTAAACGGAGGAAAATGTCCATTGGGCGAAGAAAGTTTAGCGATGGGCGAAACAGTTTCTTAAGTAGAAAAATGCGTAGCATCTTTACATCAGAAAGCAGCAGAATGGTTTAAGAGCCAACCCCTAAACCCTAAATTACTTACTCGGTTGTTACGTTTTGACAACATTTTTTCTGGACAAAGGATCACTGAACACTACAAAAGAATAAGCCCCGCTTCACGGCGGGGCTTATTCTTTTTAAATTTTTTATTTCACCTCATCCAATTCCAACTTCACCGTGATTTCCACTTCCTTGCCTACCACCAGTCCGCCGGTTTCGGTGGCGCGGTCCCATTTCAGACCATAATCGAAACGGTTGATGGTAGTGGTAGCTTTAAAACCGGCTTTTTTACCTCTGCTGCCGGCGAGGATACCACCGTGGGTAACGTTCCAGGTTACTTGTTTGGTAACATCGCGAATGGTCAGATTTCCGGTGAGTTCGTATTTGTTATTTCCCAGCGGCTTCATCGAAGTGCCTTCGAATTTGATGGTGGGATATTTTTCGGCGTTGAAAAAATCATCGCTTTTGAGGTGATTAT
>DATCJQ010000158.1:0-4535 GCA_036562745.1 Flavihumibacter sp. | reverse complement strand
GTGTTATATACACCCGGATATCGGCTGCACGCTGCTCGAATTCCATATTCACCATGGCATCAATCGACGCGTTTTTCACATAACCCACATCCTTATAGGGCATGAAATACTGGCGAAACTCCCGCACTTCGTTGGGCATGATCCAACTGAAATCGGGCTGATTGTCGGTATACACACCGCACATCAATTCGAAATAGGGACCATCGCTGTCGGTGAGATGTTTGTCCCAGGCTCTTCCGAATTCGCCGGAACCCCAGGTCCATTGTTTTTTACCCGGACTCACATGATGATTGGCCACGTGCATGATCCCGGCTTTCTTCTTATGATGATAACCACCCACAAAATTGTAATTACTATTCACAGCCATGTAGGAAGTTGGTACCGGGATATTCGTATACACCGAGATATCCGTACCGGGGGAATAATCCACCTTGTAATAGGTGCCGGTAGCAATGGGAAAGGAACTTACATCACGCTTGCCGTGATCATACACCGCGTGTACATCGGGGGGAAACACACTTTGATAATGTTCATCCACCGCCACTGCCGGATTCGCCCACCATAAAAAGGTTTGCGGGAAAGGCGTACGGTTATGAATGCGTGCGTGCAGTTCGATATAGGCCTTATCAGGATGCAGCGTAAATCCAAGTGCACACTTGGTCCGGAACATGATTTCGTACTCATTCACCCAGATGGTCTTACTGCCATCAGTGTTTTCCTCAATGGTATAATCGGTCGGACCAAATGTATTCGGGCGATGGTGTTGCGGCCAGTTGAACTCGATGCCGCCACTGATCCAGGGACCCGCGAGTCCCACCAGCGCTGGTTTGATCACCTGATTATAATACACGAAATGGTAATCGTTGGTCTTATCGTAAGCCATCTGTATCCGCCCGCCGAGTTCGGGCAGTATCATCACCTTCAGATATTTGTTTTCGATAAAGAGCGCGGTCCATTCCTTGTCTTCCTTATCGTCGTACACTTTATCGATAACGGGATAGGGATATACCACGCCGCTGCTGCCCTGGTAAACCCGCTTTTCGAGGAACATAGGGTTCCGTTCAGGACGACCGATCCTGTAGGTAGGAATCGTAACGGATTCCTTCCATGCTTTCACTTGCATAATTCTATGGATTTAAACTTAATGCCTTACAAAATCCTGCTCCAGGTCTTCGAGCGATTTGCCTTTGGTTTCTCTTACTTTTTTATAGACGAAGACTAATCCAAGTAAACAGATGCCTGCGTAGATATAAAACGGTGTATAGGTTCCCAGCCGGCTAGCCAGTATCGGGAAGGTGAACACGAGCAAAGCATAAGCCAGCCACAATGCCACTACTGCAACAGAGACCGCCAGACCACGTACATGGGTGGGAAAGATCTCTGCGATCAGTACCCAGGTAACCGGGGCTAACGACATCGCATATACGCCGATGGCTGCCAAAAGACTCCATGCTGCCAGGGGCGATTGCTGTTGCAATAATATGGCGCTAAGCAGATAGAGTATCGCCAGTCCGCCTGCACCCAGCAACATCAGCGGCTTTCTTCCCAGCTTATCTACCTGCCACATGGCGAGTACAGTGAAAAACAGATTCACGATACCGATGAACACCGTCTGTTTTAACTGATCGTCCTGATCAAATCCGATACTCGCGAATATGGTGGTGGTGAAATTGAACACCACATTGATACCACAGAATTGCTGGAATACGGCGAGCGCCATCCCAACCCATAAAGCCGGTAATACAGCTTTGTCGAGCAGATCAGCGAACCGCACTTTGGTTTCCTTCACCTGCGAGCTACCGGCTTCGAGCAGTTCCTTGGCATAGGCCCACCCTCCGATTCGTGTAAGGATGGCCGTTGCTTTGGAAGTTTCGCCTTTTTGTATCAGCCAGCGGGGCGATTCAGGCAGCCAACTTACTCCGGCCAGAAAAAATGCCGAGGGCATGGCTCCAAGTCCCACCATCCATCGCCAGGCATCCGGACCGCTGTTTCTTAACGAGTAGTTTACGAGGTTCGTGATTAATATGCCCAATACGATGGTCAGCTGATTGATGGCCACCATGCGTCCGCGACTTTGGGCGGGCGCCATTTCGGCTATATATAGGGGTGAGAGCGTGGACGCCATTCCCACACCTATCCCGGCTGCAAACCGACAGCTGATGAAGAAATCCCTTCCCGGCGCAAAAGCCATGGCCAGAGAAGATACCAGAAAGATGGCAGCCGCCAGCATCAGTCCGGGTTTGCGCCCATATTTATCGGCCACTGTTCCGGCCGTAATGCATCCGATCATACAGCCCAGCGCGAGAGAAGCCGTTGCAAATCCGTCCCAGTATTCGTTAAAGGAAAACTGTTCGCGCAGGAAAGGAAGTGCTCCGGCAATTACCGCAAAGTCGAATCCGAATAGATAACCACCGAGTGCTGATATAAAAGCCACCGCCAGTACAAACCTGTTATTGATAGAGCCTTCCCTGTTAACCATGATGCAATTCGTTAGGATACAAAACTGTAAATACCTGTCCATTTGAACAATGGAAAAAAGGAGAAAATTGATGGATATAATTACTATTTTTAAAATCGCATGCCTATAGAATTGCGTCGAAAGATGGATATAAACGCTACCGATACTAATCTGCCCCGGATTCAGGAAGGCTTTCAGGGGCAGCGTTCCTGTATCCTTCCGCCGAATAAGCAGAAACTATCGGCGGCCCATCCCTTCTGCAAAAAGCTTTATATCACCGATCTCGGATACTATCCGCAGGCCGCTTTTCACAACCGACTGAGAGAGAATGGAGCGAATCAGCATATCCTGATCTATTGCACCAGGGGCGAAGGCTGGTACCGGATCAACAAGCAGCGTTTTCCGGTGAAACCCAACCAATATTTTATTCTTCCCAAATCGGTGCCTCATGAATATGGCGCAGACATTCAGAATCCCTGGAGCATATACTGGGTGCATTTCAGCGGGGAGGAATCGGATTATTTCGTCAAATACCTGCAGGGTAAACAAAGCAAAGGCCCGATGAGTACAAGTCCGTCGCCCGCGCGGGTTCTACTTTTCGAAGAAATGCTTCATCACCTTGAGCTGATGAATCACACGGATAATATCGTGTTGGCAAACAGCAGTCTGTATGCGTTTCTTGCATCCTTTAAAAGAGTGCAGTTCAAAGCGCCCGACACGGAAAAGAACCCGGTTCAGGAAATCATCGAGCTAATGAAAAACAACCTCGATAGAAACTTTACGCTGGAAGAGCTGGCCAGGCATGTTCACATGTCGCCCTCGCGCCTGTCGGCACTGTTCCGGGAGAAAACACATTATTCGCCGATCAGTCTGCTCACTTCCCTCAAGATTCAGAAAGCGGGACAGCTGATTAAGGAAACAAACCAGAACATAAAATCCATTGCCCGAAGCATGGGATACGCAGACCCTTATCATTTTTCGCGGGTATTCAAAAATATCATGGGTGTTTCGCCCAAAACTTTCCGGTTGAAAGGGTGAGCAGGGCAATGAATCCGGCCAGGGTGAGGAATTCAGATCTTGATCTCGGACTGCATTCTAATTTCCAGCGGATTATCCGATTCGGTTATACTTAACCGTTGCATCGCAAATCCTTTGCATCGTATTTCAATTTCCACCACATCCAAAAAGGGCAGAGTCAATTCAAACCCACCTTCATCATCGGTTGTGAAAAAGGTGTTAGTGCATTTTATCAGGATGCCTGCCCCGGGCAGCGGCTTGTCCTCCCCGTCGGTAATTCAGCCCCGGATAACCTTCGTGGTAGCAGGCATCTGGGACAGTTCCTCTAAAGGATCCTCCCCATACAATTTTCTAATAAAATCAGGTTGGCCGAATACATATCGTTGGGGGGAGCTTTTTTCGAGAGCGTACACCCGATCGCCCCGAAGGATGAATTCATCCAATCCCGCGGGTTTTAATTCCCGTCCCAATTGATTGGTGGCAAACCGTCCGCATACTTTCTTTCCAAGGTTCTGCCGGAAGTAGTCTACAATTTCTTCATCCGTAAACTGACTGAAATCGATCACATCTTTCCTGCAATGCGAACAGAATCGGCCTTTTTTACCGGGAGCCATCGCTGCCCAGTCGGCTGTACAAGGTTCGGGAATGGTGATCTTCATGTGGGACTATTGTTAGAAACGAACAAAGCGATTTTATGTATTTCAATTTACATATAAGAAACCGGACCGGCAATAATTCAACTGCCGCTTAGCTCAAGTAATTTTTACGAATTCCCGTATCATTACAGTTTAAATCGGATCCCTTCCATGCAAACAGCTGAACAGAAAATTTGTCCCCGTTGCAAAAACGCCTTCTGCTGCCGTGCCGATGCGATTGAAAGCTGTGATTGTGCAAGCGTCGTGTTGTCTGATGCTACCCGTCGTTTTCTTGCCGCCTCGAATTTTGATTGCCTCTGCGTCAACTGCCTGAAGGATCTCAACCAGAGGTTTGAACTGCTGGCCGACAAGCAATTTCCCAAACGAGGCAAGGACCCGCTGATTGAAGGTTTTCACTATTACGT